>JBEDAU010000183.1:0-5796 GCA_041177605.1 Cyanobacteriota bacterium
AGGCCCACCGCCGCCACCGCCGCCAGCCGTGCGGGGGTTTCCCGCCAGGGCACACCCGCCGGGCCGCCCGGACCGATCACCACCGCCAGCAGCCCGTACATCGCGGCCTGCTCGCCCTGCAGGCCGTGGCCGGCCCAGCCCCGTCCCCAGTGGCTGCACACCAGGGCCGCCGCCGGGTTGCTGGGGGTGGGCGGTGGCCTGCTGGTCGTGCCGCTGCTGGCGCGGCTGCTGCAGCTGCCCGTTCACCTGGCGATCCGGCTCAGCACGGTGGCGGTGCTGGCGTCGTCTACCGCGGCGGCCCCGGTGTTCCTCGGGGATGGTCGCGGGCTCTGGCCGGTGGCGCTGCTGCTCGGGGGGATGGCGGCGGCCGGGGCCCGCTGGTCGGCAGCCCGG
The DNA here is from genome assembly GCA_041177605.1 of Cyanobacteriota bacterium. GTDB lineage: Bacteria > Cyanobacteriota > Cyanobacteriia > PCC-6307 > Cyanobiaceae > NIES-981. The sequence continues at coordinate 394 of JBEDAU010000183.1, forward strand.
CTCAGTCGCGTCAGCGCCCATCAGCTGGTGGCCCTGCTGCGCGGCCTGGTCCTGCTGCTGGCCCTCGACAGCCTGCGGCGTGCCGTGGCCCAGGCCCTGGCCTGAGGCGATCCGGCAGGGGCGCTTCGTCAAGGGGGAAGGGGCAGCGATCACAACTGCTGCAGCCGCCGCTCCGCAACCATCAGCCCTGCTGAGCCCCGGAGGTTTTCCCCGGAAAGCCCTGGTTTTCCCCGGAAAACGGGGGTTTTTCCACAGATCGCTCCCCTCAGACCCCGCGTCAGGCGCCTGTTCTGCCCCATCCGGCGGGAAAAGCGCTCTCCCCTTGACCGGCTCCGCTGCGGGGCTCCAGCCCGCCCGTGGGGCTGCCCGCAGGCCCCTCAGATGGCAGTGCTGCCAATGATTCCCATTAGGAGTCTTGTGAGTCTCGCTGCCGGAATGGGGCTTTGACGAAACCGCCGCCCCCGTGGCCTGATGGGGGTGTCCCCGTGGATGTCGCATGAGCCAGATCCCCGACCACGCCCCCGCCTACGTGAGCATCGAAAACGAGCTTCCGCAGGATCTCTACGCGGCGATGACGGGGTTCATCGAGGCCCATCCCCAGTGGGATCAGTACCGGCTGATCCAGTCGGCCCTGGCCGGCTTCCTGTTCCAGCAGGGCTGCAAGGACCGGGCCGTGGCCCAGCACTACCTCAACGGCCTGTTCCGTCGCGATGCCGTGACCGGCGCCACCCCGGGCCGGGCCGAGTTGGGCTGAGCGCGGCGCAGCTCAGCCCAGGCGCCGCCGTACCGATTCAGCGTGGCTGTGCAGCCCCTCGCTCTCCGCCAGGGCGATCACCGCCGGACCGGTCGCCACCAGGGCCTCGCGGTTGAAGCGGATCAGGGAGGTGTGGCGCAGGAACGTCTCCACGCTCAGGGCCCCGGCGAAGCGGGCCGTGCCGCTGGTGGGCAGGGTGTGGTTGGGGCCGGCCAGATAGTCGCCCACCGCCTCGGGGGAGTAGGGGCCCAGAAAGATGGCGCCGGCGTGCTGGATGCGCTCCGCCAGCGCCTCGGGATCCTCCACCAGCAGCTCCAGGTGCTCGGGCGCGAAGCAGTCGCTCAGCTCGGCCGCCTGCTCGAGGCTGTCGCAGACCACGATCAGGCCCCAGTCGCGCAGGGCGGTGCGGGTGATCTCGGCGCGCGGGTGACCGGCCAGCTGCTCCTCCAGGGCCGCCGGCATGGCGGCGGCCAGCTCGGCGCTGGTGGTGAGCAGGATGGCGGCGGCCAGCGGGTCGTGCTCGGCCTGGGCCAGCAGGTCGGCCGCCACCTGGTCGGCCCGGGCGCTGTGGTCGGCGATCACCAGCACTTCGCTGGGGCCGGCCAGCGAATCGATCGCCACCCGCCCATACACCGCCTTCTTGGCGAGGGTCACATAGAGGTTGCCTGGCCCGCTGATCACATCCACCCGCGGGATCGACTCGGTGCCGTAGGCCAGGGCGCCGATCGCCTGGGCCCCCCCCACCCGGTAGATCTCGCGGATCCCGGCCAGGTGGGCCGCCGCCAGCACCGTGGCGTTGGGTTCGCCGCCCGGGCTCGGAGGGGTGACCATCACCAGCCGCTCCACCCCGGCCACCTGGGCCGGCCTCTACGTGCCGGGCGGCCCGCTGCACCGGCCGCCAGCGCCGCCCCAGCCGCTCGCCGTGGGGGCCCACCGCCGCCAGGTCGGCCGGCAGCTGGCGCCGGTGAAAGTCGAGAATGCGCCCGTGGGCCAGTTCCAGGGCCTGGCGCAGCTGGGGATCGCAGCCCACCCAGGCCGCCTCCAGCCGCTCGGGCGGGATGCGCAGCGGGTCGGGACGCACGCCGTCGAAGCGCTCGCTGAGCTCCAGCACGGCCTGGTCGCCGCCCTCAGCCACCTGGGCCAGGATCGCGTCGACCCGCTGGGCCGCCTCGGCCATCTGGCTGCCGCCGGTCCGCCCGGCGATCTGCTCCAGCCGCTCCGCCGCCCGGTGGGCCCCGCTCAGGGTGGCGATCAGCGGGGCCGGCGGGCTGGGGGCGGCGGAGGCGGCTGCGGCGGAAGGGGCTGTCACAGCGGGCGTCGCGGCGAAGCGGGAGGCTTCAAGCTAGTGGGGCGCAGGGCCCTCAACGGCCGGCTGAGGGGTAGAGTCCTCGTTTGCCGTGTCGAGCGTCTGACCGCCTGTGGCCAATAACAAGTCGTCGAAGAAGCGCATCCTGATCGCTGAGCGCAACCGGCTGCGCAACCGCACCTACAAGTCGGCCCTGCGCACCCTGATGAAGCGCTGCTTCACCGCTTGCACCGCCTACAGCCAGCAGCCCGGTGATGCGGCCAAGGAGGCCGTGCAGAACACCATGAGTGCCGCCTTCAGCAAGATCGACAAGGCTGTGAAGGTGGGCGTGCTGCACCGCAACACTGGCGCCAACCAGAAGTCGCGCCTGAGCGCCGCCGTCAAGAAGGCGATCGAGCCGGCCGCCGCCAAGGCCTGACGCCCTTCGCCACCATGGCGGCCGTGCCAGCTCCGCAATCCGCCATGGCGGCCAGCTCCCAGCCAGCTCCGCTGGTCGACTCCCACTGCCACATCGTGTTCCGCAACTTCGATGCGGATCTCGAAGCCGTGGCCCAGCGCTGGCGCGATGCCGGCGTGTGCAGCCTCGTGCACGCCTGTGTGGAGCCGGCTGAAATCCCGGCAATCCGTTCCCTGGCCGACCGCTTTCCGGAGCTGCGGTACTCGGTGGGGGTGCACCCGCTCGACACCGAGCACTGGCGGGCCGATACCCAGCAGGTGCTGCGCGATGCCGCCCGGGCCGATCGCCGCGTGGTGGCGATCGGCGAGCTGGGTCTCGACCTGTTCCGCGACACGAACCTCGACGAGCAGCTGGCGGTGCTTGGTCCCCAGCTGGACCTGGCCTGCGAGCTGGATCTGCCGGTGATCATCCACTGCCGCGACGCGGCCGAGCCGATGCTGGCCGAGCTGCGTGAGCGGGCCGGGCGTGGCGCCTGTCCGCGCGGGGTGATGCACTGCTGGGGCGGCACGCCCGAGGAGATGGCCGGCTTCCTGGAGCTGGGTTTCCACATCAGCTTCAGCGGCGTGGTCACCTTCCCGAAGGCGGAGGCCACCCATGCCTGCGCCCGTCAGGTGCCGGCCGACCGCTATCTGGTGGAGACCGACTGCCCCTTCCTGGCCCCCAGCGGCCATCGGGGCAAGCGCAATGAGCCGGCCTTCGTGGCGGCGGTGGCCGCCCAGGTGGCCCAGCTGCGCGGCGAGAGCCTGGAGCAGGTGGCCATTACCAGCACCCGCAACGCCGCTGCCCTGTTTGGCCTGCCGGTTCACACTGTATGATGTTTCATTGGCCTGGACGCGGATTCGCTCCTTGTTGTCGACGCCTGCAGCCCTGAAGCGAGACCGTTAGGCGAGCCCCCGCGGGCAGCCGTTCCCCTCTGGGGGGACGGCTGTTTGCGTGGCCTCCCGCCGCGGCTGGCCCGGCTGCCGGATCGACCGGCCACCTCCTCCACCCGTTCCTGCAGGTTCACCGCATGAGCAGCGCGATCCAGGTCGCCAAGACCGCCACTTACCTGCCCGATCTGGTGGAGGTACAGCGGGCGAGCTTCAAATGGTTCCTGGAGAAGGGCCTGATCGAGGAGCTGGAGAGCTTCTCGCCGATCACCGACTACACCGGCAAGCTGGAGCTGCACTTCATCGGCAGCGAGTACCGCCTGAAGCGGCCCCGCCACGACGTGGAAGAGGCCAAGCGCCGCGATGCGACCTTCGCCTCGCAGATGTACGTCACCTGCCGCCTGGTCAACAAGGAGACCGGCGAGATCAAGGAGCAGGAGGTGTTCATCGGCGAACTGCCGCTGATGACCGAGCGGGGCACGTTCATCATCAACGGCGCCGAGCGCGTGATCGTGAACCAGATCGTGCGCTCCCCCGGCGTCTACTTCAAAGACGAGCAGGACAAGAACGGCCGCAAGACCTTCAATGCCAGCCTGATCCCCAACCGGGGGGCTTGGCTCAAGTTTGAAACCGACAAGAACGACCTGCTGCACGTGCGGGTCGACAAGACGCGCAAGATCAACGCCCACGTCTTGATGCGCGCCATCGGCCTTTCGGACAACGACGTGCTCGACAAGCTGCGCCACCCCGAGTACTACCAGAAGTCGATCGAGGCCGCCAACGACGAGGGCATCTCCTCGGAAGACCAGGCCCTGCTGGAGCTCTACAAGAAGCTGCGCCCGGGTGAGCCCCCCTCGGTGAGCGGCGGCCAGAGCCTGCTGCACAGCCGCTTCTTCGATCCCAAGCGCTACGACCTCGGCCGGGTGGGCCGCTACAAGATCAATAAGAAGCTGCGCCTCACGATCCCCGATGCGGTGCGCACCCTCACCCCGGAAGACGTGCTCAGCACGATCGACTACCTGATCAACCTGGAGCTCGATGTGGGCGGGGCCAGCCTCGACGACATCGACCACCTGGGCAACCGCCGGGTGCGCTCGGTGGGTGAGCTGCTGCAGAACCAGGTGCGCGTGGGCCTCAACCGCCTGGAGCGGATCATCAAGGAACGGATGACCGTGGGCGAGACCGAATCGCTCACCCCGGCCCAGCTGGTGAACCCCAAGCCCCTGGTGGCGGCGATCAAGGAGTTCTTCGGCTCCAGCCAGCTGAGCCAGTTCATGGACCAGACCAACCCCCTGGCCGAGCTCACCCACAAGCGCCGCATCAGCGCCCTCGGCCCCGGTGGTCTCACCCGGGAGCGGGCCGGTTTTGCCGTGCGCGACATCCACCCCTCCCACTACGGCCGCATCTGCCCGATTGAGACCCCGGAAGGTCCGAACGCCGGCCTGATCGGCTCCCTCGCCACCCATGCCCGGGTGAACGAGTACGGCTTCATCGAGACCCCCTTCTGGAAGGTGGAGAACGGCATCGTGCTCAAGCAGGGCGATCCGATCTATCTCTCCGCCGACCTCGAGGACGAGTGCCGCGTTGCTCCCGGTGACGTGGCCACCGACGCCGACGGCCGCATCAAGGCCGATCTGGTGCCCGTGCGCTACCGCCAGGACTTCGAGACCGTGCCGCCGGAGCAGGTGGATTACGTGCAGCTCTCACCGGTGCAGGTGATCTCCGTGGCCACCTCGCTGATTCCGTTCCTGGAGCACGACGACGCCAACCGCGCCCTGATGGGCTCGAACATGCAGCGTCAGGCCGTGCCGCTGCTGCGCCCCGAGCGTCCGCTGGTGGGCACCGGCCTGGAAACCCAGGTCGCCCGCGACTCGGGCATGGTGCCGATCACCACCGTCAACGGCACGGTGGCCTTCGTGGATGCCACGGCGATCGTGATCCGCGATGAGCAGGGCAACGACCACACCCACTACCTGCAGAAGTACCAGCGCTCCAACCAGGACACCTGCCTCAACCA
>JBEDAU010000184.1:0-6925 GCA_041177605.1 Cyanobacteriota bacterium
CGGCGCGTCGATCCCCGCGGCCGCACCTACTACTGGCTGGCCGGCGAGGTGGCCAACGATCTGGCCGCCCAGGTGGCCGGCCCGGCCGACTGGCCGATCGACGTGGCCCACATCGCCGCCGGTGGGGTCGCGCTCACGCCCCTGCAGCCCGAACTGTTCTGGCGCGGCCACTGCGGCGATCTGCCCGACCTGCGCTAGGCAGGGCGGTAGACCCGCTGCAGCAGCCAGAGGCTGATCCACAGACCGATCAGATGGGCGAACAGCACCTGGGTGTTGCCCAGCACCGAGAGCATCTCGATCGAGGTGATCGGCAGGCCCACCACCCGGCCGGCGGCGCCGGGCACCTGCTGGATCTGGGCCCCGAAGAAGCCCGGTACCTGCTGGGAGGCCTGCACGAACAGGCTGCCCGCCAGCGACTGGTAGCCCACCACCGCCAGGGTGAGGCCCACCAGGTCGGCCAGGGCCCCGCGCTTGATCAGCCGGGCCGTTTCCCCCTTGCTGGGCCGCACCGGTGAGGCCAGGGCGCGGCCGCAGCGGATCACCAGCCAGCTCTGCCAGATGCACCAGAGCAACAGCAGGAAGGCCAGGGTGGTGAGGGAGATGCCGGGCCCCAGGCCCAGGGCCCGGGCTGAGTTGGCCACCAGCCGGCCGCCGATGTTGTTGAACAGCAGCACCCCCACCACCACCACGCCCAGCACCACCTGGGCCCAGAACCGGATCCAGCCCATCCGCCGCAGGGCGGCGGCGATGAGCTGCAGGTCAAGCCGGTCGGCCATGGCGCAGGGGAACGGATCCCCCAAAGTTGCCATGGGAAGATCGGCCAGGCCCGCAGGAGCGAGCCATGTGTTGCGTCCACCCGTCTGCGTCCACCCGTCTGCGTTCACCCGTCTGCGTTCACCCGTCGCGTTGCTAGTGCGTTGATTCCGCTGCGCTCTCCCCAGGACGCACTCCGCCCAACGGCCATCGCCCTCGGCAGTTTTGACGGCCTCCACCCCGGCCACCGGCGCGTGATCGCCGCCGTCACAGACCCGGGCTCCGCGCTTCAGGATCCGCCGGGCACCGACCTGCTGCCCGCGGATCTGGTGCCCACGGTGGTCAGCTTCTGGCCCCACCCCCGAGAGGTGCTGCACGGTGAGCCCAGGCTGCGGCTGGATCTGCCCGCCGAGAAACTCAGCCTGCTGGAGCCCCTCGGGATCCGGCAGCTGGTGCTGGTGCCCTTCGACCAGCAGCTCGCTGCCCTCAGCCCGGAGGCCTTTGTGGATCAGGTGCTGGTGGGTCAGCTGCAGGCACGCCGCATCGCCGTGGGCACCAACTTCCGCTTCGGTGCCGGCCGCGCTGGCGACACCGACGAGCTGCGGCGCCTGGGCGCGGCCAGGGGCGTGGCCGTGGCCGTGGTGCCGATGCTCTGGGACGGCGACGAGCGGGTGAGCAGCAGCCGGATCCGCCGGGCCCTCGCCGCCGGCCAGCTGGCCGAAGCCGAACGTCTGCTGCAGCGCCCCTATCGGTTCAGCGGCGGGGTGGTGCGGGGGCGTCAGCTCGGCCGCCAGCTCGGCTGGCCCACCGCCAACCTGCGGGTCGATGGCCGCAAGTTTCTGCCGCTCGAAGGGGTCTACGCGGCCTGGGCCTGGCTGCCGGGAGGGGAGCCGATGGCCGCCGTGATGAACCTGGGCCCCCAGCCCAGCGTGGATCCGGCGGCCACCTCCGCCGTGGAGGTGCACCTGCTGGATCGCCGCCTGGAGTTGGCGGAGGGCCAGGAGCTGGTGGTACAGCCGCTGGAGCTGCTGAGACGCCAGCAGCGCTTTGCCGACCTGCAGGCGCTCAGCCAACAGATCGGCCGGGATGCCGAGCGGGCGCGCCGGCTATGCGCCGGGGTAGGCGTGGGTCAGTCCCCAGCTGATGAACAGACCGATGCCTCCCAGCAGCAGAATGCCTGAGACCAGCACCAGCATCGGCCGCTCGGAACCGCCCGTTTCGATCGCCATCCTTCCAGCGCCGTGAGCACCACCCTACCCAGCTCCGGCCCGGGGGTCGCAGCCTCCGCCGGCCCGCAGAGCCAGCCGCCCCAGCAGGCGGTGCTGCGTCTGATCGACGCCAATCTCGACCGGGCCCGTGAGGGGCTGCGCGTGCTGGAGGACTGGGCCCGTTTCGGGCTGGATCGTCCTGACCTGGTGACCTGTTTCAAGGACCTGAGGCAACGGCTGGGACGGCTCCATGCCGATGTCTACAAGTGCGCGCGCCACACCGCCGGCGACCGGGGAGCGGGGATGGGCCATCCGGCCCAGCAGGAGCGCGGCCAGCCGGCCCAGGTGCTGGCCGCCAACGCCGCCCGGGTGCAGGAAGCCCTGCGGGTGCTGGAGGAATTCGGCCGTTCGATCGACCCCTTCCTCGCCGCGGAGGCCGCGGCGATCCGCTATGCGCTCTACGACCTCGAACTGGAGCTGCTCCAGGCCGGCCCCAGTGGCGACACGCGCCGTCAGCGCCTGGCCTGTTGCCACCTCTATCTCGTGACCAGCCCGGTGCCCCGGCTGGAGGCGGTGGTGGAGGCGGCCCTGCAGAGTGGCGTGCGCCTGGTGCAGTACCGGGCCAAGGACGGCAGCACCGCCGGCGATGGCAGCCCCCTCACCGACGGCCAGCGGCTGCAGCAGGCCGAGGCCCTGCGCCGGCTCTGCACGGCCCATGGCGCCCTGTTCATCGTCAACGACCGCATTGACCTCGCCCTGGCCGTCGATGCCGACGGGGTCCACCTGGGCCAGGGCGATCTGCCCGTGGCCGTGGCCCGGCGTCTGATCGGCCCTGAGCGACTGCTCGGCCGCAGCACCCACCGGCTGGAGCAGCTGCAGCAGGCCATTGCCGAGGGCTGTGACTACGTGGGCGTGGGACCGGTGAAGGCCACCCCCACCAAGCCCGGCCGTGAGCCGGTGGGACTCGACTATGTGCGGCAGGCGGCGGCTGTGAGCACGATTCCCTTCTATGCCATCGGCGGCATCGAGCCGGCCAACCTGGAGGCCGTTCGGGAGGCCGGAGCGAGCCGGGTGGCGGTGGTCAGGGCGATCACGGCCGCGGCCGATCCCGCAGCCGCCAGCAGGCAGCTGCTCACGGCCCTCGGCTGCCCGCACTGAGGCCGCACTGGGGGGCCGTCGCCCCGCATCAGCCGGCGCCGGCTGCCATGGTGACTCCCTGCAGCGCATGGGCCCCGGTGGCCGGATCGGATGAACCAGAGCGGTCGGCTGGATGAGATCACCGTGCAGGTGAATGGGGAGGTGCGGCGCTGCCCGGCGGGCCTCAGCCTGGATCGGCTGCTGGAGGCGCTGGGCTACCGCCCCCAGCTGGTGGTGGTGGAGTTCAACGGTGAGATCCTGCCCCGCCAGCGCTGGCCCCAGCAGCCGGTGGTGGAATCCGATGTGCTGGAGGTGGTCACCATCGTGGGGGGGGGTTCCTAGATTTTTTCGACTCTCGTCTCCGCCGTGCTGCGCCGCGTCGTGTCTTGGCTGGCCCTGCCGGCCCTCCTGCTCACCCTGCTGGTGGTGGCCCCCCAGCCTGGCTGGAGTGCCAGCGGTGGCCGCATTGGAGGCGGCAGCTTCCGCAGCGCCCCGTCTATACCCCGCAGCTACGGGGGTGGCTACCGCGGCGGCTATGGCGGTGGCATCGGCTTTCCGTTCGTGCTGCCCTTTTTCTTCGGCGGTGGCGGCCTGTTCGGATTTCTGATCCTGATGGCCGTGGTGGGCCTGATCGTGAATGCACTGCGGGGAGGTGGCGGTGACCCGGCCGGCGGTGGTGCCCTGGCCGCTCCGCGGACCGAGGGGCCGGTGAGCGTGGCCCAGGTCCAGGTGGGGCTGCTGGCCTCGGCCCGCGATCTCCAGGCCGACCTGCGCCGGCTGGCCGCTTCGGCGGACACCAGCAACAGCACCGGCCTCCAGGCCGTGCTGCAGGAAACCAGCCTGGCCCTGCTGCGCCATCCCGACCTCTGGGTCTACGCCAATGCCGAGGTGGGCGAGGTGCCGTTCCCTGCGGCCGAGGCCACCTTCAACCGGCTGTCGATGGCCGAGCGCAGCAAGCTCGAGCGTGAGCTCACCACCAACGTGGCCGGGCAGCGCTTCCAGGACGGCAGCCGTCCCGCCGGCGCGAGCGATGCCACCAGCGATTTCATTGCGGTGACCCTGCTGGTGGCGAGCCGCCAGCGCCTCAACCTCCCCGCAGCCGGCAGTGCCGATCAGCTGCGCCAGGGGCTGCAGCTGCTGGGGGCGGTGGCGTCCAGCGACCTGCTGGCGGTTGAAGTGATCTGGCAGCCGGAGGGAGCGGGCGAGGTGCTCACCGCCGACCAGCTGATCACCGCCTATCCCGATCTGCAGCATCTCTGAAGACGCCTTGCCGCTCTGGGCCGTCCTGAGCACACTGCCCCCAGCCGCCGCCGCCGCCATGGCTCGCCCAAGCCTGTACTGGGTGAACACACCGGTGCTGCTGCTGGCGATCGAGCGCTACGAGCAGGGCCTGATGTCCCGCTCCATGCAGCTCTGGATCGAGTCGCTGCTGGAAATCCGACCTGCGGCACTCAGCCCCCTGCGGCCCGGCTGTTGAGGATCCGCAGCGCGGCCATCGCGGCCCCGTAGCCGTTGTCGATGTTCACCACCGCCAGGCCGGGCGCGCAGCTGGCGAGCATGCCGTGCAGGGCTGCGGTGCCTCCCGCGCTCACCCCGTAGCCCACGGCCACCGGCACGGCGATCACCGGCTGGGGCAGCAGCCCGGCCAGCACCGTGGGCAGGGCCCCTTCCATGCCGGCGCAGGCAATCAGCACATCGGCCCGTCGCAGTTGCTCCAGGCGGTCGAGCAGGCGATGCAGCCCGGCCACGCCCACATCGAGTACCAGCTCGCTGCCGATGCCATGGCAGGCCAGGGCCAGCCCCGCCTCACTGGCGACCCTCAGGTCGCTGCTGCCGCCGGCCACCACGGCCACCAACCCTGCGGCAGGCAGGGGCGGTGGCAGGGGGTCACTGCAGAGGCAGGCGGCCTCGGGGTGGTAGCGCAGTGCGGCGCCCGGCAGCCCATCCAGCACGGCTTCGGCCTTGGCGGCATTCACCCGCGTGGCCAGCACCAGCTCCCCACATGCCAGCAGGTCGGCGCAGATCCTGGCGATCTGCTCCACGCTTTTGTCTTCCCCCCAGATGGCCTCCACCATGCCCAGCCGGCGGCGCCGATCGAGATCGAGCCGGAAGGAGCTGTTCACTGGAGGAGGTGCTCCGCTCATTGGGGGATGAGCTCCGCTTCGCGCAGCAGGGGAAACGGATTGCCCTCCTCCTGGCCGAGGGCCCCCCGGGCCAGCTGTTCGAAACACCGTTGCACCCGCTCCACCTCCGTGGCGGGAATCGCCTTCCACTGCTCGCGACTGGCCCAGCGGATCACCAGGGTTCCCTCCTGCCGCTGGGGATCCCAGAGCAGCTCGCGCCCCAGAAAGCCCGGCTGCCGCTCCAGCCAGGGCTCCCAGCTGCCGCGTTCGGCCTCTAGCCAGGCCTGGCGTGCTGCGGTCGGCACCTGCAGGCGGAGCAGTTCGATCACCCCGCCGTGGGGGTCAGGCTGCGGGGCGGTCATGGCGTTGGCTGAGGGGGTGACGGCAGGGCCGGGCGCCAGGGCGAGCACGACCAGGGCAAACAGGGAGAGCAGGCCGGCCAGCGGCCGTGGCCAGACCTTTTCCAGGAGTTGTGCTGGCCCCATCGGCTCGCTTCAGCGCTCCAGCAGCACCACGGCCTGGCAGGAGATGCCCTCTTCGCGCCCCTCGGGCCCGAGCCGTTCGTTGGTGGTGGCCTTCACCCCCACCCGGTCGGGATCCAGGGCCAGACGATCGGCCAGGGCGGCGCGCATGGCGCCGATGTGGGGCTTGAGCTTGGGCCGTTCCGCCACCACCACCGAATCGACATTCACCACCTGCCAGCCCCGGTCGCGCACCAGCGCCACCACCTGGGCCAGCAGCTCCAGGCTGTCGGCGCCTTTCCACTGCGGATCGTCAGGAGGGAAGTGCTGGCCGATGTCGCCCAGCGACAGCGCGCCCAGCAGGGCATCCATGACGGCATGCACCAGCACATCCGCATCGCTGTGGCCGTCGAGCCCCAGACCGTCCGGGTGCTCCAGCCGCTGGCCCCCCAGGATCAACGGGCGCCCGGGCACCAGCCGGTGGATGTCGTAGCCATTGCCGATCCGCAGCTGCTGCATGGAGAGGGGGAGGAGAAAGGCCTGGCGACCGCCGGCCCAGGCAGCCTGGGCCCGAGGGGCTGTGGTGCCGTTGGTGCCGTTGGTGCCGTTGGTGCCGTTGGTGCCGTGGGTGCCGGCTGGTGAAGCAGGGCTTGGAAGACGCTGTCAAGGCCAGCTGTAATAGTCCCACTCTCCGGTACCGGCTATGGCTCTTCGCTGTGTGGTGGTCGAAGACCAGGTGATGTTTCTGCAATTGCTGGTGGCGATGCTGCGCACCCAGCCCAATCTCGAGGTGGTGGCCACAGCCCAGGGCGTTGAGCAGGCGATCGCCCTCTGTGCCAGCCAATCCCCCGATCTGCTGATTCTCGACCTGGCCTTGCCCGACGGCGACGGGATAGCGGTCATGGAGGCCCTCATCGAACAGCCTGACCCGCCGTCCGTGATCGTGCTCTCCGGCCAGGCCAGCAGCTTTGTCTGCCCGCGGCAGCTCACGCCTCTGCTGCATGCCGTGGTCGACAAGACCCGGGCCTATTCCGATCTGACCACCGAGATCCAGCGCTTGCTCCATCCCCCGGTCGAAGCGCCAGAGCAGGCCGATGCCGCGACCCCAACCGGTCGCAGGCCCCTGACGGTGCGGGAGCAGGAGGTGTTCAACCTGATCGGTCAGGGCCTCACCAACCGGACCATCGCCTCCATGCTCGGCCTCTCATTGCGCACCGTCGAGACCCACCGCAAGAACATCACC
>JBEDAU010000185.1:0-8152 GCA_041177605.1 Cyanobacteriota bacterium
AGGTTGTCTGGCGTGCCGCCCAGCCAGTACTGGAAGCTGAGCATGAAGGAGCGGGCGTCCTGCGCCTTCTCCACCGGCAGGTACTTCAACACCGTGGGCAGGGTGTTGAGCAGCTTCAACATCGCGTCCTGGAAGCCGGCACCGCCGGCCTCCTTGCGCTTTTTCATGAAGCTGGCGATGGCCGATTTGCTCTGGCCCAGCTGGGCCATCGAGAAGCTGCCCAGCTTGTTGAGGCGCATCACCTCCGGCATGGAGGGAAACACCACGGCGGCCTTGAGCCGGTCGCGGTGGGGGGCCACGGCGTCCACCACCTTCTGGGCCAGATCTTCGATGAAGATCAGCGAAGCGATGAACACATCAGCCGCCGCCACATCGGCACAGAAATCGGCGTAGTTGTCCGGGTCGCGCAGCTCCTCGATCAGGTAGCCGCTCAGCTCGATCGCCAGCGGGCCGTTCTGGTCGTTGAGGGAGGTGGCCGCCTGGGTGAGGGCGTTCTGATACTGGGGCTCGAGCACCACATACACGGCCTTCATCACCACGCCGGTGTGGGAGGCGGCAGGACTGACCCGGCGGTTGGCGGAGCGGACCTGCGTGAACATGCGGCTGAGCACTGGAATGGGCTGAGCTTACGAAGCTTGAAGCCCCCGCGCGAGCTGGCTGCATAGGCTCTGGGGCACCGTGCGCCGGCCGATGACCCCGTCTCCTGCTCCCGCTCCGATTGCCGTGGTCGTGGCCGGCGCCCTCGGCCGTATGGGCGCCGAAGTGGTGAAGGCCGTGCTGGCGGCGCCCGACTGCCGGCTGGTGGGGGCGATCGACACCACCCCCGGCAAGGAGGGGGCCGATGTGGGCCTGGAGCTGGGGTTGGGCGAGCTGGAGGTGGCGATCACCGCCGACTTCGAGGGCTGCCTCTGCCAGGCCAGCCAGACGGTGCGCAACGCCGGCCCCGGCCAGGGGGCGGTGCTGGTGGACTTCACCCATCCCAAGGTGGTGTACGAACACACCCGCGGCGCCATCGCCTACGGCGTGCACCCGGTGATCGGCACCACCGGCCTCAGCCCGGAGCAGTTGCAGGATCTGGCCTCCTTTGCTCAGAAGGCCTCCGTGGGCGGAGCCGTGATCCCCAACTTCTCGGTGGGGATGGTGCTGCTGCAACAGGCCGCCGCCGCCGCCGCCCGCTTCTACGACTACGCCGAGCTCACCGAGCTGCACCACAACCGCAAAGCCGATGCCCCCAGCGGCACCTGCATCAAGACGGCCGAGCTGATGGAGGAGCTGGGCAAGGGGTTCAACCCCCAGCAGGTGGAGGAGCACGAAACCCTGGCAGGCTGCCGCGGCGGCCAGCGCGAGAGCGGGCTGCGGTTGCACTCGATCCGCCTGCCGGGGCTGGTGGCCCACCAGGAAGTGATGTTCGGCGCCGCTGGGGAGACCTACACCCTCCGCCACGACACGATCGATCGCTCCGCCTACATGCCCGGCGTGTTGCTGAGCGTGCGCAAGGTGCGCCAACTGCAGGGATTGGTGTACGGCCTGGAACGCTTGCTCTGAGCCCAGGCCCCCCCGACACTGGCGCCATGCTGATTCCGCTCAAGCCCGGGGAACTGGAACGCCTGATTCCGGCGGTGGCCACCGGCCCCCAGTTCAACGCCTGCAGCGGCAACCCCCGCAAGCTGCTGCAGCGGCTGCTGATCTCGGTGATCGGCGGCGTGCTCACCCTGCTGGTGAGCCAGACCCTGGCCTTCCGCAGCCAGTTCGCTCCGGTGCTGCTGGTGGCGGGGGTGGCCTTCCTCCTCTACATGCTGTGGGGACCGATCGTGGAGGCCGGCCGGCGCAACGCCGCCCTGCGCCGCTACCCGGCGGCGGCGATCTTCGAGGGCCAGGTGGCCGATCTGTTCACCCAGGAGGTGGTGGAAGAGCGGCGCGAGCAGGCCGATCGCAGCGGCCGGCTGGAGCTGGTGGAGAACCGCCGCACCTGGCTCACCCTCGAACTGGAAGATGAGGAGGGCTACCTGGGGCGGCTGCGCTTCCCGATGGACAAGAAGCACCAGCTGATCCGCCGCGGGATGCTGGTGCGCTGCCTGGTGCTGAGTGAGCGCAAGGACTTCTCCCGCATCGGCGCCCTCAGCGATGCCTGGCTGCCCCAGCTGAAGCTGTGGGTGGGCGACTACCCCTACCTGTTGCGTCCGGCCTTCGAGGAGCTCTGCCTGCGGCGCCTGCGCTGAGCAGCGCCCTGGTCTCGCAATATTGCGTTACAATTCGCGTAACACCACGTAACGGAGCTCCATGACCCAGGCCAATCCCGCCGCCCCCGGCACCATCCGCGGCGCCACCGTGACCACCGAAGACGGCGGCCGTCTGAACGCCTTCGCCACCGAACCCCGCATGGAGGTGGTGGACGTGGAGAGCGGCTGGGGCTTCCACGAGCGCGCCGAGAAGCTCAATGGCCGCATGGCCATGCTCGGCTTCATCGCCCTGCTGGCCACCGAATTCGCCCTGGGCGGCGAGGCCTTCACCCGTGGCCTGCTGGGCATCGGCTGATCACGAGCCTTCCAGGCTCCGCCATCTGGCGGGGCTGCCCCTGCCAGGCCATCCATCTCCCCTGCCGCAGCACACTGACTGCGGCTTTTTTGTGCCCGCTGCCGCGGCCCCATCGCCAATCCATCGCCTCCCCGCCGCCACCCTCGACCCATGGCCCAGCCGCCAACGGCCCTCGTGCACGGCGCCGGACCCACCGGTGCTTTGGCCGCCCTGGCCCTGGCCGATGCGGGGTGGCAGGTGCGGATCCGCGATCCACTGAGCGCCGCGGCCCTGCAGCAGCGGAGCCGGGCCTACGCCTTCAACCACTCCAGCCAGCGCCTGCTCGGCGCCCTGGGCCTGTGGGACGCGCTGGCGGCCCAGATGGCCCCCTTCCACCGGCTGGAGCTGCTCGACCTGGGGGCCGGGGGCGCCGTGCCCTTCCGGCAGGCCGACCTCGGCGCCGAGCGGGCCGGCCGGGCCGGCGCGGCGGTGGGCTGGATCGGCCAGCACGGCCCGCTGATGGCCGTTCTGCTGGAGGCCATGGCCCAGCACGCCGCCATCAGCCTGGAACTGGGATGCGCCCCCCTCGAAGGCCCGCCCCCGGTCGACCTGGAGGTGGCGGCCGATGGGGGCG
The DNA here is from genome assembly GCA_041177605.1 of Cyanobacteriota bacterium. Classification (GTDB taxonomy): domain Bacteria; phylum Cyanobacteriota; class Cyanobacteriia; order PCC-6307; family Cyanobiaceae; genus NIES-981. The sequence continues at coordinate 3,149 of JBEDAU010000185.1, forward strand.
GTTCCGCCCTGCGGAGCGGCGCCGGGATCGGCGTCTGGCGCCGGCCCTACCGCCAGAGCTGCCTCACCGTGCAGGTGGAGCTGCGCGGCAGCGCCGCTGACCAGGCCTGGGAGCTGTTCCGCCCCGAGGGCCCCTTTGCGGTGCTACCGCTGGGGAAACGCCGCTTCCAGCTGGTCTGGAGCGCCCCTCGGTCCCGCTGCCAGCAGCTGGAGGCCCTCGGCGATGCCGCCTTCCTCGACGCCCTGGCGGGCGCCCTGCCGCCGCCCCTGGAGGTGGATCGGCTGCTGGACACCCCCCGCGCCTTCCCGGTGGAGCTGCAACTGGCGCGCCGGCTGCGGCGCAGCCGCCGGGGCCGACGGCTGGTGCTGGTGGGCGAGACGGCCCACCGCTGCCATCCTGTGGGTGGTCAGGGGCTCAATCTCTGCTGGCGCGACGTGGCTGAACTGCATCGCCAGGCCCGACGGGTGGCCGCCGGCCACTTGCGGCCCTCCCGCCTGCCGGGGGCCTACGCCCGGCGCCGCTGGCCCGACCTGCTGCTCACCCTGGCGGCCACCGACCTGCTGGTGCGCCTGTTCTCGAACCGGGCGCGGCCGCTCCTGCTGCTGCGGCGCCTGGGGCTGGGCCTGCTCGGGCGCTCCCCAGCCTTGAGGCGCTGGAGCCTGGCGGCCATGACCGATGGCCTGGTGCTGCCCTGGTGACGGAGCGATGGTGATCTGCTCAGTGCCCCAGCCCCCACCGCCGGCGGCGCTGCTGCGCCACCTGCGGCACCAGCTCGGCCTCAGTGAGCGGGCCGTGGAGCTGGGGCTCAAGCAGGCCGCCCAGGAACAGGCCCCGCTGGGGGTGGTGCTGTGGCGCTATGGCCTGATCAGCCTCGAACAGCTGGAGGAGCTGCTGGGCTGGCAGGACACCCATCTCTGAACGACCACCCGGACTCCTGCGACAGCCGGTGGTGGGATCAGGAGTAGATGAGCAGCGATTCCACCGGCAGGGCATCGGGCAGGCGCCGGCGGCCGTCGAGAGCGGCGAGCTCCGCCACAAAACCGAACCCGCACAGGGAGCCGCCGGCCCGCTGCACCAGTTCGGCGCAGGCCGCAGCCGTGCCGCCGGTGGCCAGCAGGTCGTCGACGATCAGCACCCGCTCGCCGCCGGCCAGGGCATCACTGTGGATCTCGAGGCGGTCGGTGCCGTATTCGAGGGCGTAATCCACGCCGGTCACGGTGCCGGGCAGCTTGCCCGGCTTGCGCACCGGCACGAATCCCAGCTGCACGGCCGTCGCCAGAGCGGTGCCCACGATGAACCCGCGCGACTCGATGCCCACGATCAGGTCGGGCTGCAGCCGCTCACACACCGCTGCCAACTGGCGCACCACCTCCTGCCAGCCGGCCGGATCCCGCATCAGCGGGGTGAGATCGCGGAAGAGGATGCCGGGCTTGGGGAAATCGGGCACATCCCGCACCAGGGCACGCAGGTCGGGGAGCATGGCGTGGCGGGACGGGGGCGGTTGCTGGCATCATCGCAGCCATGGCCGAACCCTCCATCGCGACCCGACTGCCCCGCCGCGGCCTGGAGCGACTCGATCTGCTCCTGCTCACGGTGGAGGCCCTCGACCTCAACGGCGGTGAGGCGATGGTGTGGATGAGCGAGCAGATGGGCCTCACCGATCTCTTCCCCAACCGGGTGGAGCTGTGGAAGCGCCGCTGCCATAATCCCCTGCGGCGGGCCACCCGCCGCGGTGCCCTGCAACCGGCCGAAACCGAAGGTCTGATCCGCCTGCTGTGCGCGCTGGCCGATCGTCTCTATCCGATGCTGCGGGCCCTGCTGAGTGGCAGCGACCGCCCCGAGCTGCTGGCCGAGCGGTGGGCCCTGTACCAGGGGCGGCTGGACGAGCTGATCCGCGAGCGCCTCAACCTGCGGCGCAGCGGCGTGCAGCGCCTGCTCGATCCCGAGGCCGGCGCCCGTCAGCGCCGCCAGCTGGTGCAGGCCCTGGCCCTTGCCGCGGGCCCGGGGGGGGTCGAGCGGCTGCGGGCCAGCCTGCTCGATGCGGCAGCCTGAACCGGCCGCCTTCCCCACCGTGCGCGGCCTCCCCCTGTGAAGCAGACCTTCCGCTACGACCAACTCAGCTGCCGCCTGCAGCTCGAGGGCCTGCCCGACCTCTCCGCCGGCCAGGACGCCAGCAGCATCGGCATCCTCAGCGGCTGGACCCTGGCCTGGGCCGGCCGGCCTGAGCTGGAGGGGCGCCGCGAGCACCTGCTGGCGCTGATGCAGGTGGTGCTGCCCTACGCCCGCCTGCTGATCAGCGGCGTGGCGCGGCCGCTGGGCGAGGCGCCGGCCCCGGTGGAGATCGCCCCGGCCGAAGCGGGCGGCCACTCCCTGCTGCTGCGCAGCAGCCAGCCCGATACCCCGCCCCTGTCGCTGCACCTCGACGACGCCGAGCTGGCCGACCTGGTGCGGGTACTGGATCAGGTGCGGCTTGATCCGCGCGTGCAGGTGAGCTGGGATGTGCCGGAGCCCAGGCCGCTGCGCCCCCGGGATGGGCTGGAACGGCAGCCGCTGGCCCACCGCCTGGCCGGCCCGGTGGGGGGCGTGCTGGTGTTGCTGGTGGCGGGATCGGTGGCCTGGATGCTGCCCGAGCCGAAGCCCGCCCCACCGGCGGTTGACGCCCGCAGCCAACCCGACACACTGAAGCGATGACAACGATGACCTGGTCGGAGCTGCGCATTCGGGTGGCGCGCCTGGGGGCCGCCCTGGGCGTGGTGGTGCGCAGTGACCCGGAGGTGTGCGGGCTGAGCGGCATGGGCTTCCATCTCTCCCTGCACCACGGCGGCCAGGGAGATTGCGCCGTGGGCGACCTCGAACTGATTGACTGCCCCAACGATCTGGTGCTCCTGGAATTCGAGCGCTGGATGCGGGGCCTTGGTTTCCAGTTGGAGGCATGAACGCCACCAAGCGGCCCGCCCCCCTGCAGCTGCCCGATCCCCGCGGGGCGACAGGGCGGCGCCGGCGCCGGCGTCCGCCCCGCTGGCGCCGGCTGCTCGCGGCACTGGCCCTGACCGGGCTGGGGGTGGTGCTGCTGGTCGTGCTGCTGCAGTTGCCGGAACGGTTCGACACGGTGCTGTTGCTGAGCAATGCCCTGGCGAACCTGATCGGCGGCGTGCAGCAGCTGCTGCTGGGGGTGGGGCAGCTGCTGGTGCTGGCCCTGCTGGTGGCCCTGGCCCTGGGTGCCCTGCTGCTGGTGATCGCCGGCGTGATCCGGCTGGCGCGGGCCCTGGCACCGGCGCCGTCCAGGCCCCGGCCGGGGCAGCGCCCAGCCGGCCACTGAAGTCAATTCCAATCCGGCGGGATTCTTGTCAGGACGCCGCGCCAGGCCTACTCTCCTTGCCCTGCAGCCAACCGGGCGGCACCACCACGCCATGGGCAATCCAATCAGCCGGGAGGTGTTTCTGCAGAGAGCGAAGTCGCGCTTCGGCGACCGCTACGACTACAGCGCGATCGTCTACAAGAGCTTCAAGACGCCGATCAAGATCCGCTGCAGCGTGCATCCCGTCAAAGAGATCTCGATCACTCCTGAAAAGCACCTCCAGACCACCGGCGGCTGCAAGTTCTGCCTGCGGGAGATGCGGATCACGATGCTGGAACGGGAGCTGGGCCGCGAGCCGGCCCAGCGTCCGGCGATCGGCCAGCGGGCCCAGCCATCGCCCCGCCAGCCCTGAGCCACCGGTGCCGGCGCGCTGCCGCTGTGGGCTGGGGCACGTCCGCAGTGGGGCGGCAGGTCCCCATAGGCTCTGGACATGTCATGGACTGCCGCTGCCATCCCCGATCAGTCGGGACGCCTGGCCCTGATCACCGGTGCCAGCAGTGGCCTGGGCCTGGAGACCGCCAGGGCCCTGCTGGCCCGCGGCGCCACGGTGGTGCTGGGGTGCCGGAGCCGCAGCCGGGCTGAGGCCGCCCGCCGCGAACTGCTGAGTGCCCAGGCGGGCGCCGGCGGGGCAGTCGACGTGCTGGAGCTGGAGCTGGCCGACCTGAGCGCGGTGCGCCGGGCGGCGGCGGAGCTGGCCGATCGCTACGGCCGGCTGGATCTGCTGATCAACAACGCCGGCCTGATGGCCCCGCCCCGGCTGCTCACCCGCGACGGCTTCGAGATGCAGCTGGGCGTGAACCACCTGGGGCACTTCGCGCTCACCCTCGCCCTGCTGCCACTGCTGCGGGGCCGGCCCGACAGCCGGGTGGTGACGGTGACCTCCGGGGCCCAGTACTTCGGCCGCATCCGCTTCGACGACCTGCAGGGGGAGCGGCGCTACGACCGCTGGGCGGCCTACGGCCAGAGCAAGCTGGCCAATGTGATGTTCGCCCTGGAGCTGCAGCAGCGCCTGCGCGATCAGGGGGAGGCGGTCCTGTCGCTGGCGGCCCATCCCGGTGTGGCCCGCACCAACCTGCAGCCGGCCTCGATCGCCGCGAACGGCTCCTGGCTCGAACCGCTGGCTTACCGCCTGATGGATCCGCTGTTTCAGAGTGCCGCCATGGGGGCCCTGCCCCAGCTCTATGCCGCCACGGCCGCCGAGGCCACGCCAGGCGGGCACTACGGTCCCGATCAGCTGGGTGGTCTGCGGGGTTGGCCCAAGCCTGTGCGCATCGCCCCTGCCGCACTGGATGCCGCCCAGCGCCAGAGGCTCTGGCAGCGCAGTGAGGAGCTCACGGCGGCCTGAGGCCAGCCCTGCCCGGTTCACCCCTTGCGCAGATAGCCCCAGGCCGAACTCAGCGCCAGCAGCAGCGACGGCCAGAACAGCCACAGCCCCACCAGATGCAGGATCCCCGGCAGACCAAAGCTGCCGGGGTCACCGAGCGCTGCACCCCAGCTGTTGGGCCAGAGGAGCAGCAGCAAGGCGGCGAACTGCAGGATCGTCTTGGCCTTGCCGCTCCAGGAGGCTGGCCCGCCGCTGCCCTGGCCGGCGCGCCAGCCGGAGATCAGCAGCTCACGGGCCAGCAGCAGCCAGATCGCCCACAGCG
>JBEDAU010000186.1:0-5766 GCA_041177605.1 Cyanobacteriota bacterium
GCCCAGGGCCACCAGCACAGCCATGCCCATCCCGGTGGGGGTCCAGAGGAGTGCGCCACCCACCAGCAGCAGGGGCAGGCTCCACCCAAGCAGCTGGGGCATCCAGGCCAGCAGATCACGGCTGTAGTCGAGGCGTTGGCGCACCCTGCCGGCCAGGGCGTCCAGCCCTGCCCAGCGCAGGAACAGATCCCGTTCCAGGGCCGAGGCCTTGAGGGTTTCCGGGTCCTCCAGCCCGCCCTGGAGGGCCAGGGGCGCCCGGCTGGCAGCCAGGCGCCGCTGCGCATCCCGGCCGTTGTCGGCCTGTTGACTGCGCTGGGTGATCCAGGCCAGGAGGCCTGCTCCAACCCAGAGCACCATCCCCAGGGATGGCTGCTGAACCAGCAGCCATCCCCCCCAGATCAGGGTGGCAAGCACCAACGGCAGGGTTGGCCAGAGGTGCTGCTGCAGGAAGCTCGCCACCACCGGCAGCTGCAGCTGGCGCCCACTGAGCTCAGCGGCGAAGGATTGGTTCACCACCCAATCCGGCAGGGTGAGCAGCCGCTGCTGCAGCTGGCGGCTGCGTCGCCCCTGCAGCTGGCGACTCAAGGCCTGGGCCAGGGGTTGCATCCCCAGCGCCACCACCATCAGGGCCAGGAGCATCGGCCAGAGCCGGGGCCAGAGCGCGGGGGCAGGCAACAGGGCGATCAGCAGACCGGCAGCCGGCACACTCAGCGTCAGCCCCAACAGGGTCAGGCGGCTCCCTGCCCCAATCCAGCGGCAGAGGAGCCGGGCCGGGGACGCCGGCGCAGGGCTGGTCTGAAATCCAGGGCCCGGCTGCAGGGTGAGCACTACGCCCGTGTAACAGCGATCAAATTCCTCCAGATCCACGCAGCGCCGGCCCGTGGCGGGGTCATTGAGCCAGTAGCGGTCTCGCTCCTGGGCCTCCAACACGAGGAAGTGATCGAAGTTCCAGAACAGAATCGCCGGCAGTGCCACGCTCTTGAGGGCCTCCAGGCCCTTCTTGAACCCCCGGGCCTCCAGGCCGAACAACCGGGCCGCACGGGCCAGGTTGGCCGCATCGCTGCCATCGCGCGAGACCCCGCAGACCCGGCGCAAGTCAGCCAGGGGAACGGAGCGGCCGAAATGGCGCAGCACGATGCCGAGGCTGACCGCGCCGCACTCGGTGGGGTGCTGCTGACGCCACTCCACGGTGCGCAGGCGCCCGGCCGAGCGGCCCGGCAACAGCAGGGCCCACAGCTGGTCGACGTTGGCGCGCCAGCGGCGGCGCAGCTGGGGGCGTGGCAACAGCAGGGGGGCATCCAGCACCGTGGGGCTGGTGGCGGAATCAACGGCCCGGTTGCGGTAGATCCCCACGGCTCAGGCTCTCTGCCGGTCCATCAGCCCGGCGAAGCAGCCGGGCTCGGCCAGCAGCTGGTCACAGCGCCCCTGCTGCACAACCCTGCCGCGCTCGAGCACCACGATCCAGTCGGCCTGGCGCACCGTGCTGAGCCGGTGGGCGACCATCAGCCTGGTGATCGCCAGCTGGTTCAAGCCATTCAGCACCAGCGCCTGGGTGCAGTTGTCGAGGGCACTGGTGGGTTCATCCAGCAGCAGCAGGCGAGGACTGCCTGCCAGGGCCCTGGCCAGTGCCAGCCGTTGCCGCTGGCCGGCGGAGAGGGTTCGGCCACCGGCCGTGACCAGGGTCTGCAGCCCCATGGGCATGGCCCCGATCTCCGCCCCCAGCCCCGCCTGCTCCGCAGCCTGCCACGCCTGTTCAAGGCTGATCGGCCGACCGGCGGCAATCACCTCAAACAGCGTGCCCCCCACCAGACGGGGGTCCTGCAGCACGGTGCCGATCTGGGAACGCAGCAACGCCTGCTGCAGGCGGCAGCCATCCCGGCCGTCGAACAGAACCTGGCCCCGCTCGGGGGTGGCAAATCCCAGCAGCACACGCAACAGGGTGGACTTGCCGCTGCCCGAGGGGCCCACCAGGGCCACGAAAGCCCCTGCCGGCACGGTGAAGGTGACATCCTGCAGCACCAGTGCCTGGCTCGGGGCGTAGCGGAAGCTCAGTTGGCGCACGGCGAGCTCCCCCTGCAGCGGGCCGGGGTCGAGCGCTGTGGGCTGCCATTCCCGGGGGCTGGCCATCAGCCTCTGGCCGGCCGTCCAGAGGGGAACAAGCCGCTGCAGGTGCCGCAACTGCTGGGCCAGCCGCCAGGCACTGCCCAACTGAAGGCCGACCAGCATCAGGGTCACCACCCCCCTGGCTGGATCCACGGCCGCCAGCCCGAGCTCGGCGGCGGCCAGGGCCCCTGCCAGGGCCGCCACAGCGGCCAGGGCGAGCAGCCAGTCGGCGCGATCCAACCGCAGCTGCAGGCGCTGGGCCGCCCGTTCCGGCTCCTGCCACCAGGCCAGAGCCCGCTGTTCGGCGCCCGCCAGGCGCAGGGCCGGCGCCAGGGCCAGCAGCTCCTCGCCGCGCTGCAGAGCCAGGCTGCGGTGCCTGTCCTGCTGGATGCGCCCGGCGGCTGTGGGCCGCAGCCGCACTCCCACCAGCCCCAGCCAGAGCAGCACGAGCACCAAACTGATCCAACCGGGACCACCGCACCACAGGAGCAGTGCCAGGGCACTGCCGATCCCCAGGGCCAGGGCCGGCAGCGCCGCAGCCAGCAGCTGGGGGACCAGCTCACCAAGGGTCTGCACAGCTCCCCCCAGGGCCGCGCCCCCCGCTCCGCCGAACCCCTGCAGCGCCGCCAGGGGCTGCCCCAGCAACCGCTGCACGGCATTGAGGCCCAGCAGCGCCCGCTGCCGCTCACTGCAATTCAGCCAGAACCGCTGCCAGCGGTTGTCGAGCAGCAGGGCCGGCGGGAAGCTGGCCAGGGCCAGCACCAGCGCCATCCCGGGTGGCAGGAGTCCTGAGGCCCCCAACCCCAGCAGCAGGGGCAACAACAGCCACAGGACCGTGCGCAGGATGAGCGCCGGCACCACAAACCTCGCCAGGAGCGGCGGTTCCAGTCCATGCAGCGCCAGGCCCGGGCCTGGCCCGGGCAAGTCCGGCAGCGCCGGCCAGACGCTGAGCACGTCCAGCCCAAGATCTGCGGGGGGAGGAGGGGCCAGGCTCGGATCTGCAGCCTGCAGCAGGGGCGAGAGCTGGAACTGATCCCCCCGCTGCTGCACGAGCCACCAGCGCTCAGGAGCCGGGAGAGAGCGGGCGATCCAGACCCCCGCCTCGATCGAGGTGGGCTGCTGCCACCAACGCGACGGCAACCTGACCGCACGGGCAGGCAGGCCCGCGCGCCAGAGGGCCAGGCCGAGCTGCTCGAGCGTCAGGGTTTCGCAGGCAGCCACGGCCGCGCGAATCTGCCCCACGGCGCTCATGCCTGGGCCATCTCCCGGCAGAGCCACTCAAAGCGCCGCCCCGCCGCACTCAGACTGCTGAGCATGGCCAGGTCCAGCTCCTCGAGGGCGGCGGCCTGGGCGGCCATGCCGCGGGCCAGCAACTGGTCGCGACAGCGATGGGAGAGCAACACCGCCAGCGAGCGATAGAAGCGCTGGGCAAAGTGGAGGTCGGCGCGGAGCTGCTGGCGCACGGTGCGCTTGGGGATGGCCAGGAGCTGGAGGGGTTGGCGGGCACGCACCGAGGCCGTGGCCTCCTCACCGCCGCCCAGGAAGCTCATCTCGCCGAGCACTTCGCCGCGGCGGGAGCTGCCCACCAGCACACCAGACTTCCCCTGGGCGATCACCACGTCCGCTTCCCCGTCGAGCAGCACGTACAGCTGATCGACGGGGTGCCCCTCAGCGATGAAGGTGACGCCGGCCCCCACCTCCAGGCGATGGCCCGCCTCCGCCAGCCAGGCCACATCCCGGTCGTTCCACTCGCCGAACAGCAGCAGCACCTTGCGCAAGGGCTCCACGTCGTGGCCAGGCCAGCGATGAATGAAGGCGTTCTGGCGGCTGAGCTGCAGGGCCAGCTTGGTGGCGAACACCTGATAGACATCGATCGCCAGCTGCGGGTCGACCGCCATGGCGGCCTGCAGCGCGGCGTAACTCAGCTGCAGCCAGCGACTGCCCGGCAGAGCCACCACCGTGGCGACGGGCAGTCGCTGCTCCAGGAGCGACATCTCGCCCACGAATTGTCCGGGGCCGATCTCTGCCAGATCGACCGCCTCCAGATCAGCCCCGTCGGGGCCGCTCCCCGGACGACCAGCGCCGGCCGGCGCGGTCCTGGACGTGCGGACCTGCCCCCAGCCCTCAAGGAGCAGGAATAGATCAGGGGTCTGAACCCCCTCCTGGATCAATGTGCGTTCGCAGGACAGCGTCAGACGGCTGCCGTGCTCGCACGCCCAGCGGAAAAAGCGCGAGTCTTCGAGCAGGGATACCGGGGTGTCAGCCATCGGCGATAGCCAGCCGCCGAGGGTGAGCGGCTTGGCCCGCGCCCAAGCCTGACCGGGCCTGGTGGGGATGGCCCACTGACGGGGTCTGGTCAGGCCACGGCAAGGGAGGGCTCCACCCCAGGCGCGGCCCGAAGCTGGCCGGAAAGGGAGGGAGCAGCGGTGGAACCGGGGAAGAGGGCGAGGTGCCAGATCCGGGCCTGAAACGCCTCTAACGAATGACAGACGTCGACCAGAGCTCCGTGAATGCTGGCCTGGAGCTCACCAGCCTGGGCAGATCTGGGGGATCCCAGGGTGCTGAGCTCCTGCCGGGCCAGCGCCAGCCGCTCAGCCACTTCGGTGCTCAACGAACCCAGCTGTTCAGCGGGCAGCTCACCGAGCTGCTCCCAGGTGACAACCGCCTCCAGGGCATCCGACTGAAACAGGGACTGGGCAACAGCCGCGGCAGGACCTGCCGTCGGCTCAGCACCAGCCACACTGAGGGTTCGGCTGGCCGGATCCCAGGCCACGGGGGCATCCAACCCAGGCGTGCCCGTGACCAGGAGTCGCAGGCCCAGGGCCTCGAGGCTGGAGGAGGTGGTGGGCTGGGCCACCAGAACCTGCTCCGAGGGCGTGGTGGCGACTCCGGCCGCGTGGGGGTCCACGGCCCGGGCCGGAGCGAGCAAGGCCGAGGCGTTGGAAGCCACAACCGCCAGCAGCGCGCCGCTCACCATGAGGTTGGTCACGGAGCGACCTCCGGCCACCTCTGCCAATTGATCCAGGCTCAACTCCTGGTCGTCAGATTCGTCAAACCAGTCGCCCACAGCGGATTGGTCGATCAACTGGCGCAGCAGTGGCAGGCTGACAAACACGCCACGCTCTTCACAGAGCCCGACGATCTGTTCCGGGGTGGCGGCGTTGAAACGCTTCTGGAGGCTGCGGTCGGTCCGGAGATCGAGCAGGAGATGTTCCACGTCCAGGGCCCGACCCGATTCGATCGGGTGTGCGGTAGCGGAATGACCCATGGCACACCTCTGGGCTTGGACTATCCCCAATCTAGTCCTGAACCTCACCACTGTTCCAGGGCAGGGCCAAGCCGTGCGGGCTCAGCAGGGCCGATCGCAAGCCGGAGTTCGGCGACGAGGCAGTGGCGGTGAGGAGCGGTGGCGGTGAGGAGCGGTGGCGGTTCAGAAGCGCTCGGGTCGTGGCTGCTCCCAGGTGGGAGCGATCCCCCGGCTGCGCAGCTGCGCGGCACGGCGCTCCAGCCGGGCACGATCGAGGCGCCAGAGGACGTAGGGGCCACTGGCCGCCAGACGCCCGGGCGCCAGGCCAGCCCAGTGGGGAAGTGCCGCCGTGCCCTGGTCGATCACCACCAGCACGGTCGTGTCCGGACGGGCCGGCAGCGGGCAGAGGCCGGGGC
>JBEDAU010000187.1:0-4331 GCA_041177605.1 Cyanobacteriota bacterium
GCCACGATCAGCGCGAACGACATCACCACCAGGGCCAGAACGGTGAGGGTGTTGAGGATCTGCATGGATCAGCAGCGGCGCCGGGCCGGTCAGTTGCGGGATTCTCACATGCAGACCCCGGGCTGCCGCGCCCTTGCTTCACAACTCGATGCCGGGGGACAGCCGTACGATCCGGGGCCGAGGAGCAGAGGGCCGTGGCTGCGGAGGCCGAGCAACAGCTTTCGCTGATCGCCGGCCTGGGCCTGCAGACCGACCTGTTCGACACCGCCGGGACGGCGCCTGGTGGGCCCGTGGCCCCCGCAGACCCCCTGGCGGCCACCGCCGGGGAGCTGGAGGGAGCCGCCCTGAGCGCTGCAGCCCGGCGGCCGCGGCGGCGAGCGTCCCCGACGTCGCAGCGGTCGACGATGGCTGCCGGTCTCGATCGGGCACCGGAGGCGCCCCACTCCAGCCACGCCAGCGCCCCAGCCGGCCCCACCGACTCCGACTCCGACCTTCCCGCCTGGCACCACCACGGCCTGGTGGACCCGCAGCAGCTGACGCCGATGCTGCGTCACTACGTGGAGCTGAAGGCAGCCCACCCCGAACGGCTGCTGCTCTACCGGCTGGGCGACTTCTTCGAGTGCTTCTTCGAAGACGCCATCACCGCCTCGCGGCTGCTGGAGCTCACCCTCACCGGCAAGGAGGCCGGCAAGGCGATTGGGCGGGTGCCCATGGCCGGCATCCCCCACCATGCCGCCGAGCGCTACTGCGGCGAGCTGGTGCGCCGCGGCCACAGCGTGGCCCTCTGCGACCAGGTGGAGGAGGCCTCAGCGAGGGGCCCGGCCAAGGGGGAGCTGCTCAGGCGCGAGATCACCCGGGTGCTCACCCCCGGCACGGTGCTGGAGGAGGGAATGCTCGCCGCCCGCCGCAACAACTGGCTCTGTGCCGTGGTGGCCGAGGCACCGGCCGGCAGCTCCGCCGGGAATCCGGATCGGACCGGCCTGCGCTGGGGTCTGGCGGTGGCCGATGTGAGCACCGGTGAATTCCGGGTCACCGAGCGCAGCGGCAGCGACGCCCTGCACCAGGAGCTGCTGCAGGTGGAGGCCGCCGAGGTGCTCTGGCCAGGGGGCCTGGGGGCGGAGAGCCCGCCCTGGTGCCCTGGTGGGCTGCTGCTCACCCCCCTGCCCCGCACCCCTTTTGAGGCCCCGGAGGCCAGCGCCACCCTCAAGGAGCGTTTCGGCCTGGCCAGCCTGGCCGGCCTGGGGCTGGGCGAGCTGCCCCTGGCCCTGCGGGCCGCCGGCGGCCTGGTGCACTACCTCGACGACACCAATCGCGGTCCCAGCGATGCCCCCGCCACCAGCCAGGCCCGGGTGCCCCTCGACCTGCCCACCAGCTGGCACGCCGGCGATGCCCTGGTGCTCGACGCCGCCACCCGCCGCAACCTGGAGCTCACCAAAACCCAGCTGGGCGGCCAGCAGCAGGGCTCCCTGCTGTGGGCGCTCGACCGCACCCACACCGCCATGGGGGGCCGCTGCCTGCGCCGCTGGATCGAGGCGCCGCTGGTGGATCGCGCGGCGATCCTCAGGCGCCAGGGCGGCGTGAGCGAGCTGGTGGCCCAGCGGCCCCTGCGCCTGGCCGTGCGCCGGCTGCTGCGGCCCATGGGCGACCTGGAGCGCCTGGCCGGCCGCGCCGGGGCCGGCACCGCCTCGGCCCGCGACCTGGTGGCCCTGGCCGATGGCCTCGAGCGGCTGCCGCTGCTGGCAGCCGAGCTGGTCCAGGCCACCAGCAGCCCCCTGGAGGCCCTGGCCCGCCCCTGGCCCGAGCTGGAGGCCCTGGCCGGCGAGCTGCGCCACACCCTGCTCGACGCGCCGCCGCTGAGCCTCAGCGAGGGCGGCCTGATCCACGACGGGGTCGACCCCCTGCTGGATGGCCTGCGCAACCAGCTCGACGACCAGGATGCCTGGCTCGCCCAGCAGGAGGCGGCCGAGCGCCGCGCCAGCGGCATCGCCACGCTCAAGCTGCAGTACCACCGCACCTTCGGCTACTTCCTGGCCGTGAGCCGGGCCAAGGCCGCCGCCGTGCCGGACCACTGGATCCGCCGCCAGACCCTGGCCAACGAGGAGCGCTTCGTGACCCCGGAGCTCAAGGGGCGCGAGGGCCAGATCCAGCAGCTCAAAGCGCGCGCCGCCCAGCGCGAATACGAGCTGTTCTGCGGCCTGCGGGCCCAGGTGGGGGAGCAGGCCGCCGCCATCCGCAGCGCCGCCCGCCTGGTGGCCGAGCTCGATGCCCTCGCCTCCCTGGCCGAGGTGGCCGCCACCGGCGGCTACTGCTGCCCGGAACTCACCGACCCCGAGGGCCCCGACGCCCGCCTGCTGGAGATCGAGGCCGGCCGCCACCCGGTGGTGGAGCAGCTGCTGGTGGAGGAGCCCTTCACCGCCAACAGCGTGGCCCTGGGCAGCGGCGCCCATCCCGACCTGCTGATCCTCACCGGCCCCAACGCCAGCGGCAAGAGCTGCTACCTGCGCCAGAGCGGCCTGCTGCAGCTGATGGCCCAGATGGGCAGCTGGATCCCGGCGAAATCAGCGCGCCTGGGCATCGCCGATCGGCTGTTCACCCGCGTCGGCGCCGGCGACGACCTCACCACCGGCCAGTCGACCTTCATGGTGGAGATGGCCGAAACCGCCAACATCCTTCACCACGCCACCCCGCGCTCGCTGGTGCTGCTCGATGAGATCGGCCGCGGCACCGCCACCTTCGACGGCCTCTCGATCGCCTGGGCCGTGGCCGAGCACCTGGCCACCCCACCCGAGCGCGGTGGCCTCGGCGCCCGCAGCATCTTCGCCACCCACTACCACGAGCTCAACGCCCTGGCCGGCCAGCTGGCCAACGTGGCCAACGCCCAGGTGCTGGTGGAGGAGACCGGCGACAGCCTGCGCTTCCTGCACCGGGTGGTGAGCGGCGGCGCCAGCCGCAGCTACGGCATCGAGGCCGCCCGCCTGGCCGGCGTGCCAGCCCCGGTGCTGCAGCGCGCCCGCCAGGTGCTGGCCCGCATCGAGGCCAACAGCCAGATCAGCCTTGCGCCCCCAGCCGATCCCGCAGCCGATCCCGCAGCCGATCAGGCACGCGCCGCCTGAAGCGCTGCCGGCAGGGCCGCCGCCAGGCGCTGCAGGTCGTCGTGGGTGGTGTAAGCGAAACAGGAGACGCGCAGACACTGCGGCACCCCTGGCGCGTGGGGCCGCAGGGGAAGTACCGGCAGCTGGAAGCCCAGCCGCTTGAGCTGGGCCTGCAGCCCGGGGCCATCGAGGGCGGTGCCAGGGGGTGCGGGGCTGACCCCAGCCCCTCCTGCACGGCCTGCAGCAGCAACCGCTGACCGTGCTGGGCCAGGGCGTGGTGCCCGTCCTGCAGCTGGGCGAGCCGGGAGCGCCAGGGCCCGGGCGAGGCCGCCGCCACGGCCATGCCCGTGAGCAACCGCAGGGCCTCCGGCAGGGCCAGCCAGGGGGTGGGATCGGCCGTGCCCAGCCAGTCGTGCTCAAGATGGAAGCGGCTGGCACCGGGCGGCAGCGGCCCGTTGGCACCGTGGCCCACCACCAGCGGCCGCAGCGACCGCTGCCAGGGATCGCGCACCCACAGGAACGCCGAGCCGCGCGGGCAGCAGAGCCACTTGTGCAGGTTGCCCACGTAGCCATCGGGCTGCCAGGCCTGCAGCTGCAGCGGCACTGACCCCGGCCCATGGGCCCCATCCACCAGGATCCGGGCCCCCCGCTGCCGGGCCAGGCCGATCAGGCGCTCCAGCGGCAGCACCAGGGCCGTGGGGCTGGTGATGTGGTCGACCACCAGCAGCCGGGTAGCCGGGCTCCAGGCCGCGGCGAAGGCCTCCACCACCTGGGCCGGATCGAGTAGGGGCAGGGGCAGCGGCACCAGCCGGCAGCTCCAGCCGCGTCGCTCGCAGGCGAAGCGCACCAGGTTCACGGTGGCGTTGTAGCCGTGGTCCGGCAGCAGCACCTCGCTGCCGGCCGGCAACTCCAGCCGTTGCAGCAGCTCGTTGAGCCCGTAGGTGGTGGAGGGCACGAAGGCCAGCTGGCCGGCGGCGGCCCCCACCAGGTCGGCGAGCACCTGCCGGGCCAGGTCCAGCCGCGGCTGGAACTCCGCGGCGAGGAAGGCCACCGGATCCCGCTCGATCGCCTCCAGCTGGGCAAAGCGCCAGGCCAGCAGCTCCCGCGGCGCCAGGCCAAAGCTGCCGTGGTTGAGGAAGGTGAGCCCGGGCTCGATGTCCCAGTGCAGGCCGAGGGCGCGGCGGTTCATCGGACCGGGGACGGGGCGTGCGCCGCCGCGCCCTCGGCCTGCACTGGGAC
>JBEDAU010000188.1:0-8050 GCA_041177605.1 Cyanobacteriota bacterium
TCGAGATCGTTGGATCGCAGCCCTGACCCCGAGGTCTGTCGTGGGGGCCTGGGCCGCTCAGGCGAACTGCAGCAGGGAGCGCCGGCGCAGGGGGCGTGCGAACAGTTCGGCGAGTTCACCGGCCTGGTCGCAGCCGTGGATGGGACTGAACACCAGCTCGATCGACCATTTGGTGGCGATGCCTTCGGCTTCCAGCGGGTTGGCCAGGCCCAGGCCGCAGACCACCAGATCGGGCCGGGCGGCGCGCACCCGCTCCAGCTGCTTCTCCACGTCCTGCCCCTCGCTGAGCTGGGTCCCGGCCGGCAGCAGCGCCAGCTCCCCTTCCATCAGCTGGCGGTCGTGATACGGGGTGCCCACCTCCACCAGCTCCATCCCGCATTCGCGGGACAGAAAGCGGGCCAGGGGGATCTCCATCTGCGAATCGGGCATCAGGAAGAGCCGCTTGCCCGCCAGCACCTCTCGATGCGGTGCCAGCGCACGCCGGCCCCGCTCCACCAGAGGATCGAGCACCGACGCCACCACCGTCGGGTCAATGCCGAAGGCCGCCGCCGCCGCCGCCATCCAGTCGCGGCTGCCCTCCACGCCGAAGGGATAGGGGGCGCGGATCAGCTCGGCGCCACGGTCGACCAGGGCCCGGGCGGTGCCACTCAGGAACGGCTGGGCCAGCAGCAACTTCGTGCCCGGTCCCACGGCCGGCAGCTCGGTGGAGCGCCGCGGCGGCAGGCTGGCCACCCGCTCGATGCCGAGCTTCTGAAACAGGCCGATCAGCCGGTCTTCCACCGCATCGGCCAGGGTGCCCACGATCAGCAGCTGACGCTCCTCGCTGCGGGGCATCAACGGGATCAGGGCCTGCAGGGCGCCGTCTTCCCCCTGGGTGAAGGTGGTCTCGATGCCGCTGCCGCTGTAGTTCAGCACCGTGACGCGGCCCAGGTGCTGGCGGCCCAGCCGTTCGGCTGCCTTGGCCAGATCGAGCTTGATCACCTCGCTGGGGCAGCTGCCCACCAGAAACAGGGTGCGGATCTCGGGGCGGCGCTCCAGCAGCTGGGCCACCAGCCGGTCGAGCTCCTCATTGGCGTCGGCCAGGCCGGCCAGATCCCGCTCCCCCAGGATCGCTGTGCCGAAGCGGGGCTCGGCGAAGATCATCACGCCGGCGGCGCTCTGGATCAGGTGGGCGCAGGTGCGCGACCCCACCACCAGAAAGAAGGCGTCGGGCATGCGCCGGTGCAGCCACACGATCGAGGTGAGCCCGCAGAACACCTCCCTCTGGCCGCTCTCGCGCAGCACCTCGGCCGTCGCCCCGGGGGGCGGCGCAGGTGCGGGCTGGACTGACGACACCGCCATCGAATGGCTCCTGGGGCCGGGAACCCATCAGGACTAACGACGCCGGCAGCGGGACGGCAGATCTGGCCCACAAATGTTTGGAGAGCCTGTGCGCAATCCGCTACATCGGGCTGGAAGTGCGCCATAACCTGAGGCGGTGATCCGGACGAGCGGATCCGGATTCCATGCCCCTCTCCCGCTGGCGCCGGCGCCGTCCGCCATCCACCCGCATCCGGCGCCCCTGGCGGGCGCCTGCGGCCCTGACCGTGCTGGTGAATCTCGGGGCAATCGGCTACCGAGTCTCCGAGGGCTGGGACTGGGGCGATTGCTACTGGATGGTGCTGATCACCCTCAGCACCCTCGGCTTCAGCGATGCCCACACCCAGATCCTCACGGCCTCCGGCCGTCTGGTCACCACCCTGCTGCTGCTGGGCGGCCTGGTGGTGGTCCAGATCAGTATCCAGGGGGTGCTGGGCCTGTCTGAATCGGGCTACTTCCGGCGCCTGCGGGAGCGCCGTTTCCGTCGCTGGCTCAACAGCATGCAGAACCATGTGATCCTCTGCGGCTATGGCCGCATCGGCCGTGAGATCGCCGACCAGGTCAGTCGCGAGGGGGTGGAGCTGCTGGTGGTGGACACCGACCCGGAGCGCCGCGAGGCGGCCGAGGATGCGGGGCTGGCGGTGCTGATGGCCGACGCCACCCTGGATGAAACCCTGCGGGAGGCGGGGATCCATCGCTGTCGCTCCCTGGTGGCCGCCCTGCCCAGCAACGCCGCCAACCTCTACGTCACCCTCAGCGCCCGGGGGCTCGCACCCCAGTGCCGTCTGATCGCCCGGGCCGACAGCGATGAGGCGGCCCGCAAGCTGCGGCTGGCCGGGGCCGATGAGGTGGTGAGCCCCTACGTGAGCGGCGGTCGCATGATGGCCGCCACGGCCCTCCGTCCCCTGGCGGTGACGTTCATGGACCTGCTGGCCGGCAGCGACTGCGAGGTGGAGGAGTTCCAGCTGAGCGGCGACCCGGAGGCCCTGGGGGAACTCAACGGGGCCAGCCTCGGGGAAGTGCAGCTGGGCCGCCGCACCGGCGCCCTGGTGCTCGCCATCCGCCCGCCCAAGCGCGCTGAGCGGTCGGTGGGGCACTACCGCGGAGCCCCTGTGGTGCCTGAACCGGAGGGCCTGATCGCCAACCCCGGCAGCAACGTGCGCCTGGCCCCGGGCCAGCTGCTGGTGGTGCTGGGCAGCAAACGGCAGCTGCAGGAGGTGGAGACGGTGCTGGGTCCGGCGCTGCTCAGCGTGGGACGGATGGCCACCTGATGGGCGCGCCCAGGCCCGAGCCGGGCCCGCCCCTGGTGCTGGTGCATGGTCTGTGGGACAGCCCCCGGCTGTTCCGCCGGCTGCAGGAGCGTCTGAACGGCCGCCGCCAGCCCCTGCTGATTCCGGAGCTGCCCCACGGGCTGGGGGAACGGCCGCTGCAGGAGCTGGCCGCCCTGCTGGGCAGCCACATCGAGGCGGCCTTCGGGGCCGAGGCGCCCATCGACCTGCTCGGCTTCTCGATGGGCGGCGTGATCGCCCGCACCTGGATCCAGCTGCTGGGGGGACACCGGCGCACCCGCCGCTTTGTGAGCGTGGGCAGCCCCCAGCAAGGCACCTGGTTGGCCCAGCCCTGGCCCGGCCGACTGCTGAGCGGCATCGCCGACATGAAGGTGGGCAGCGAGCTGCTGCGGCGGCTCAACAGCGACCTCAGCCCGCTGCGCGGGATCGACTGTTCCAGCTTTTACTGCAGCGCCGATCTGATGGTGGTGCCGGGCTGGCGGGCTGTGCTGCCCGTGGGCCGCCACACCGGCCTGCCGGTGCTCACCCACCAGCAGCTGATCCGGCACCCCGCCGCCCTGGAGCCGCTGGTGGCGGAACTGTTGCGGCCCTGACGGGCGTCTTCGCCGATCAGGGGATCGCCTGCACCAGTCGCTCGGCCAGTCGCTCGGCGCTGCGCAGGGCGCCCTCGATCCGTCCGAATCCCGGGCCGGCCACATAGTCGCCGCAGAACCCCACCCGGCTGGAGGTGCAGAGGCACAGCTCGCTGGGCAGGCCCGGCGCCACGGGAAAGGCGGCCCCCCAGCGCATCAGCTGGCGATCGGCTCCCGCCAGCGATGGGGTGCCGAGCCAGGGCTGGAGGGCCTGCAGCAGCTGGCTCTCCAGCGCGGCGATCACCGCCTCCTGGCTCTGCTCATCCGGGGCCAGGCCCAGCAGCCGGGCCGCCGCCGAGCGCTCGCCATAGAGGTGGAGATGGTCGGCGGCAAAGGTATGGCTGGAGTGGGCCACCACCGCACAGCGCCCATCGGCCAGGGGCTGGATCACCACCCGATGCAGCCCCCAGCGCTGCTGGGCCACGGCGTCGAACTGCAGCAGGTCGAAGGGCAGCTCGCGCCAGGCTGTCGCCTGCGCCGCCGGCACCACCAGCAGCAGGTTGGAGCGGGCCTCGAAGCGGATGCCAGCGATGGTGGTGAGCCCATGATCCAGCTGCAGGTCCGCCAGGCCGGCGGCCACCTGGCGCAGGGGCACCGCCGGCCAGCCCAGCAGCGCCTGGCTGCGGGGATGGGCCAGCAGGGTGCTGCTCAGCACCAGCCAGTCGGCCTCATGCAGCAGCCCGCCCTGCCCGTCGAGCAGCTGCCATCGCCCCCCCGGTGCCACCGCCAGGTCGCGCACCACCGTGTTGAAGTGGGCGTCGAGATCCGGCCCCGCCAGCTCCACCAGCCCGCGGCAGAGCTGTTCCATGCCGCCCCGTCCCCGGAACAGCTGCCCGGCCAGGAGGCCATCGCTGCAACCGCTCTGCAACCGGGCTTCCCCCTGCAGGGTGGCCACGCGGGCGCGGGCAGGCTCCAGCCAGCCCCCCTGCAGCAAGGGCTTGAGCAGCAGCGGTGGCGGCTCGGCGGTGAGGTTGAGCAGGGGGGCGCCATGGTTGATCAGCAGGGCCGGATCCTTGCGGGAGCGGCGGGTGCTGGCCCGGCCGCCAGGCCCCCGGCCGATCTCCCAGAGGCTCAGCGGACCGCCATAGCCCAGCTGGCGTAGCCGGGCCAGCAGCGCACAGCCCGCCACCCCGGCACCGATCACGGCAATCGAGCGATCAGGGGGCTGGGGCATCCGCCGGTGGGTGGACAGGCATTGCTCTCAGGATGACAAGCCCACCGACCGATGAGACCCCAAATGGGGACTGGCGACAACCCCGGGCCCGGCAGGAGGTTGCTCCCGGCAGTCATCGATCGGCCTTGAACCCCAGCCCCCGCAAGCCCCGTCGCCGCAGTCCGGAAGAGAAATACCTCGCCTTCGCCCGCCGGCCGAAGCGGGCGGGCAGCAGTTCCCGCTACCGGGGCGTCAGCTTCCGCCAGCAGACCCAGCGCTGGATTGCCCAGGTGTACTGGCGGGGCCGCCGCTACTTCCTTGGCTCCTATGAGCGGGAGGAGGACGCCGCTGCGGCCTACAACCGCCATGCCGTTCGGATCATCGGCGAGCTGGCGGTGCTCAACGACCTGCCCGATCCCAGCGTGCAGGTCGGTTAGGGATGGGCGAATCCCCACAGAAACCGCCGCTGGCCGCTCAGATTGTCTAAAGGCCTTAAGGATGACTTAAGGTTGAGACGTCGGCTCTGCAGCCAGCACCGTGAACGAGAACCATCCCGTGCTCTTTTCCCTGGGCGCCCAGCTCGCGGAGTTGCGCCGGGCCTATGCCCACGAGCCCAGCGAGCAGAACCGCTACCACCTCGTGCGGCTCGAGAGCCTGATTCAGCAGTGGGCCCCTGAGCAGGCACCCGGCCTGAACTGAGACCCCGCGGCTCCCGCTTCTCGGCGCTGTGTTCCAGGGGCTTGAAGCCGCTTAGGCTTGTGTGACGCAAGCGACTCGCAACCAGCATCCCGGCCATGCAGCGTGTCGCCACCCCAGCCCTGCAGGCTGAACCCCCGAAATCCATGGCGGCCGCGACCGGCCCAGCCCATGGTCCATGGATCACAGTCTTGCGCTGGCGCAAGCACCTCACTGTTCCGCAGTTCACCGTGGTCACCGGTGGGCTGGTGATCCTGTTGGGCACCTTCATCCTGGCCAGTCCCCTGTGCTCCACCGACGACGTGGGGCTCTGGGAGGCCCTGTTCACCGTGACCTCGGCGATCACGGTGACGGGTCTGTCGATCATCGACATCAGCCGGGATCTCACCCCCCTGGGCCAGGCTGCCCTGGCCGGGTTGATCGTCACCGGCGGCCTGGGCCTGATGGCGATCACCACCTTTCTGCAGGGGTTCGTGCAGGGGCGATCCGGCCTGCGCCACCGGCTTGACCGCGGTCGGGCCCTTGATGAATTCGGGGTGGGCGGCATCGGTCCCACCTTCAACAGCATCCTGGTGGCCGGCTTCTGCGTGATGGGCCTGGGCACCGTGGTGCTCTACGCCTTCGGCTTCACCGACATCGACAACCCGCTGCAGCGGCTGTGGGCGTCTCTGTTTCACTGCATCAGCGCCTACAACAACGCCGGCTTCGGCCTGTGGAGCGACAGCCTGGTGCGCTACCGCGACAACCCGGTGGTGAACGGGGTGATCGCCAGCCTGATTGTGATCGGCGGCATCGGCTGGCGGGTGATCAACGATGTGTGGGCCAAGCGCTTTCGCCTGGCCCGGATCCGGCGCCTCAGCCTGCACACCCGGCTGGTGCTGCGCACCACCGCCCTGCTGATCGTGATCGGTGCCCTGGGGCTGCTGTTCACCGAGCACTTCGCGGTGGGCGGGGTCGTGTCGGATCTCAACCTCTGGCAGCGGCTGCAGGTCACCCTGTTCCAGTCGGTCACCACCCGCACCGCCGGTTTCAACACCGTGCCCCTCTCGGTGGAGACCCTCTCGGAAGCGGGCCTGCTGCTGATGATCGTGCTGATGTTCATCGGTGCCAGCCCGGGAGGCACCGGCGGCGGCATCAAGACCACCACCTTTGCCCTGCTGATGGGGGCCACCAAATCCACCCTGCAGGGCCGCAAGCTGGTGGTGATCCGCAACCGCCAGGTGCCCGGCGACCTGTTGCTCAAGGCGGTGGGGGTCACCCTGGCCTCTGGCCTGTTTGTGCTGCTGATGGTGCTTCTGCTCGGGCTCGGGCCCACGGCCAGCGGCACCCACACCGGCACCACCTTCAGCTTCCTGGAGAAACTGTTCACCTGCATGTCGGCCTTCTGCACGGTGGGCCTGGATCTCGGTGTGACCGCCGAGCTCAACCGCTGGGGTCAGCTGGTTCTCATCGTGGGCATGTTCGTGGGCCGGCTGGGAATCATGCTGCTGCTGGCCGCCCTCTACGGCAACCGACCGCCGGATCGGGTCGGTTACCCCCGCGAAGAGCTGTTTCTCTGACCGAACCCGCCCACCGACCTCCTGCTCCGATCTCCCGCTCCGACCGACCTGATCACTCCCCTCTGACCTGATGGCAACCTCCCAGTCCTGGTGGCAATGGCGCACGGAGCAGGGGCCTGACCCGTCCGGCTTCGCCGTGATCGGCGTGGGCCGTTTCGGCTCATCGGTGATCGATGAGCTGATTCGCGCCGGCGCCGATGTGCTCGCCATCGACAACGACCAGCGGGCCGTGGACGCCCTGCGTCAGATCGACCCCTCGATCGAGTGCCGGGTGGTGGATTGCACCGATGAGGAGGCGCTGCGGGCCGCCGGTGTGCTCGACATGGGCACGGTGGTGGTGGCGATGAGCGAGCCGATCGAGGCCAGTGTCACCGCCACGCTGATCGCCAAGGATGCCGCCGGCTCCCAGGTGAAGCAGGTGATCGCCCGGGCCACCTCCGACCTGCACATGAAGATGCTGCAGCGGGTCGGGGCCGACCGGGTGGTGTTCCCCTCCAAGATGCAGGGCCATCGTCTCGGCATGGAGCTGGTGCGCCCCAACCTGCTGGAGCGGCTGCGGCTCGATGACCGCAACAGCATCGAGGAGATCCGGGTGCCCCAGTCGTTTGTGGGGCACTCCCTGCGCGACCTCAACCTGCGCAAGAACTACAACGTCAGTGTGCTCGCGGCCGGGCCTGACAACGACCTCACCGTGAACCCCCCGGCCTCCCACGTGCTGGCGTCTGGCGAGTTGCTGGTGGTGATGGGCAGCAGCGACCACCTGGCCCAGCTGCCGGGCGCCTGAACCGGCTGGGCGGGCCAGGATCGGCAGCAACGGCTACCCGCCCGTTGCCCTCCCCCGCTTCTGATCGGGGGGTTCTTCCCACGGCCCTCCGCCGGTATCGGCCATGCCCTGCCCCCGATGCGGCTGCCGCCTGGTCAGTCCCTCTCGGCTGGGGTCGGGGCGGCTGATCTGCTGTAACTGTGGCCAGTCGATGGAAGGCCCGATCCGCTCCAGCCAAGCGCTGGCGGGTGTGCAGCCCAAGGTGGTGGCGGCCCTGCTGCTGGTGCTCGGGCTGGGCGCCATGGGTCTGCTGGGGCTGCGCGATGGGCTGAGTGCCAGTGGCTCTGGCCTGGGAGGCTCGGCGCTGGACCACAGCCAAGCCCATGGGGGCTAGTGACCCGGTGGTGTCTCTGGAGAGGGTGGGGCAGAGCTGTCCCCGGCTGACGGCGTGGCTGATTCTGTGGCGGATTCAGTGGCTCCTGGAGCGGTGCCAGAGGCGCAGCAGGCTTCTGCCACCCCACCAGAGCAGGCTGACCAGCAGTGCGGCGGCGATCAGTGCCACCAGGATGCGGCTGAATGGCTTGATCATGACCTCCACC
>JBEDAU010000189.1:0-2554 GCA_041177605.1 Cyanobacteriota bacterium
GCGCCCATCGCCAGCAGCTGTTCGAAGGAGCCGGCCAGCACCAGCAGGGCCGCGCTGCCGCTGGTGAGCAGCAGGGCCGTCGAGGGGGTGCCGCCGGCATTCACGCTGCTGGTGAACCCGGGCAGGAGTCCGTCGCGGCCCAGGCCGTAGAGGATCCGCGGCGCCGCCATCACCACAGTGTTGATCAGGCCGAGCAGGGCCACCAGGGCCACGGCCGTGATCACGGCGCCGCCGGCGGGGCCCACCAGCAGCTGCGCCGCCAGGGCCGCCGGCAGCGGCGAGCCGGCCAGCAGCGGCAGGGGCAGCACGTGCAGCAGGGCGGCGTTGATCAGCAGGTAGAGCAGGATCACGGCCAGCACGCCGCCGATCAGCGAGCGGGGCAGGTCGCGCTCCGGCGTGCTGAATTCCTCCGCGAAATACACGGGGCTGGCCCAGCCGTCGTAGGTGGTGACCACGGCCTGCAGGGCCAGCACGCTGGCGGCAGTGAGGGAGCGCCAGCTGGCTGCTGGGCTGAGCGGCATCGCGGGCACCGCCGCCAGTTGGGCCTGGGCCGGCGGGGGCAGCAGGAAGCAGCCCGCCACCAGCAGCAGCAGGGCCAGTGCCTTGGCCAGGCTCAGCCACTCCTGGCTGGCGCTGCCGGCCTTGAGGCCGCCCAGCTGGATGGCCGCGAACAGGGCCAAGGTGGCGAAAGCGATTTCTTTCACCAGGGGCAGCCCTGCGGGCAGTGCTGCGCTCAGCAGACCCTGCACCAGCTCGCCCACGGTGGTGGCCACCCAGGCCAGGCCGATGCAGTGGGCCAGCCAGTCGGTCCAGCCCACCAGCAGGCCGGCCCGGCGGCCGAAGGCCCGCTCGGCATACACATACCAGCCGCCGGCCTGGGGCAGGGCCGCCGCCAGCTCGGCGGCGCACACGGCCCCCAGCAGGGCATAGAGCCCGCCCACCAGCCAGGCGCCGTGCACCAGCGGCAGCGAGGGCAGCTGGGCCGCCACCAGGCCCGGCGTGCGCAGGATGCCGGCGCCGATCGTGCCCCCCACCGCCCCGGCGAGCCCGAAACCCAGGCCCAGGATGTGGAGCAGGCGGCCAGGGGGCTGGGAGCTCATCGGCAGCGGGCGCGGTGACAGGGGCGAAGCAGGAAAGGCTGTTGGTGATCGGCGCTACAGATCAGAGCCCACAATCTCCATCTTTAGCGCTGGGTCGGGACCAGCAAGGAAACGGTGACTGGATTGTTGCTGCTTCCATCAGAATACTTAAGAAAAAAGAGCATTGGCCCGCCTGATTCAATTCGCTTCTACGTTGGCCCCCCTCGAATGGCCACGCATGACAGAGCGTCACAACCGCGAGTTTTTCTTCCTGGCCAACAGCCAGGAGGTGCGTGGTCCGATCGCCACCGCCGTTGGGAGCACAGAGGCCAAAACCCACCGTGCCGCCACGGCAGCCGAAACGGAGCGGATGTTCCGTTTCTCCGAAATCGTCACCACCGCCAGCCCGCTGCCCGACGAGGCACTGCTGGAAGCCGTTGCGGAGGTGATGACGGCCGAGGCGCCTGATGGGGACAGTCATATCCCGGCTGGCTACACCTACTTGGGCCAGTTTGTCGACCACGACCTGACCCGCGATGTCACCAGGAATCTGCCGCTGGGTTCGGCGGTGGTGACGCCTGAGCAGCTGGAGCAGGGCCGCAGTCCAGCTCTGGATCTCGATTCCCTCTATGGCGCAGGGCCGACACTGAATCCGGAGTTCTACGAGCCGGATCGCGTCCGGCTGAGGATCGGCAGCACCAAGAAGTCGAAAAGTCCCGATGACAGTCGCGATCTACCGGATGATCGCGATTTTCGGGGCTTCGACCTGCCCAGGCTCGGCAGCCTGGCCAGTGAGCCCACCGATGCCCGCAAGGCCCACATCCCAGACCAGCGCAACGACGAGAACCTGGCGGTGGCCCAGACCCACCTGGCCTTCATCCGCTTCCACAACCGCGTCTGCGAGCGCCTCAGCGCCGCCGGCACCCCCAGCGCCCAGCTATTCGAACGAGCCCGCGAAAGCGTGACCCTCCACTATCAGTGGCTGCTCGTGAACGATTACCTGCCGCGCATCGTCGATCCCGCCATCGTCCATGACGTGTTCCGCCGCGGGCGGGTGCTGTTTGAGCGCCAGGCCCAGGGATTCCCCACCATGCCGCTGGAGTTCTCCGTGGGCGCCTTCCGACTGGGGCACTCCATGATCCGGGAGAAATATGATTGGAATGCATTTTTCATGCCGAATGGGCATATCGGTGATTTTGGCGATTTGCTCAGACTATTTATTTTTTCTGGCACGAGCGGCAACCTTTCGCCCACGCCCGATCCGGACAACCCTCTCGATGGCGACTTTGAGCGCCTGCCCAGCAACTGGATCGCCGACTGGACGCGCCTGTTCGACTTCGTGGAGGCCGGAGTGCCGGAACTGGCGCCGGAGACCGCCATCAATTTTGCCCGCCCCCTGGACATCCGTCTCACCGATCCCCTCAAAGACCTGCCATTGGGCTCGTTCGGGGCCCGCAATCCCTCCGGTCCCCAGA
>JBEDAU010000190.1:0-9555 GCA_041177605.1 Cyanobacteriota bacterium
GAGGAACCGGAGGCCGCCAGTGGGTTGGCGGCCTCCGGTTCCTCCAGGGCGGCCACCAGCTGCGTGGCCCGGTTGAACCAGCCCACCAACTGGGGGAAGGCATCGCGGAACAGCCCCGAGATCCGCAGGGTCACATCCACCCGGGGCCGCCCCAGCAGCTGCAGGGGGATCACCTCCAGGTCAACCAGCCGCCTGCTCGGGCCGTCCCACAGGGGGCGCACCCCCAGCAGGGCGAGGGCCTGGCCGATGTCTTCGCCGCCGTTGCGCATCGTGCTGGTGCCCCACACCGACAGCGCCAGGGTGCGCAGGTGCTCGCCCTGCTCCTGCAGGTGGAGCTCCAGCAGCAGCTCGGCACTGCGGCGGCCCAGATCCCAGGCGGCCTCCGTGGGCAGGCCCCGCAGATCAACCGAATAGAAATTGCGGCCGGTGGGCAGCAGATCGGGGCGCCCACGGGTGGGGGCACCGGCGGGACCGGCGGCGATGCGCCCGCCGGCCAGTCCGGCCAGGAAGGCCTGGCGCTCGGCCTGGTCGCAGGCCCGCAGGCGGGGCCACAGCGCCTCCGCCACATGCCGCAGCACCCGCTCACTGGCGGGCCCTGGTGCGGTGGTTGCCCGGCCGGCAATGATGGCCTGACAGAGCTCCAGCGCCCGTTCCTCCAGCCAGGCCGTGGCGTCGCCGCCATGCCGCCAGCGCCGGGCATCGGCAACCCCGGCCGCCGTTAGGCACTGGCGGTCGCCTGGACTCAGGGGGGCCTCCTCGCCATCGGCCCACGGGTCGTGCACCAGGCCCAGGTCGCGGGCCATGGCCTGGCAGAGACCCGGCAGACCCGCCTGGGGGGGCCTGGCCAGGCAGAGCAGCAGTTCCGCCAGCCCCGCGGCGTCCGGCAGGGTGCCGTAGGTGTGCAGGCCCAGCCGGATCTGGGCCTCCTTCAGCTCGCACAGGTAGCCGTCCGCCGCATCCAGCCGGTCGTCGAGGTCCCGCTCCGCAGCCAGCTGCAGGGGGAGCTCCAGGTGCCCGAGCAGCCCCTGCAGCTGGCTGCGCAGGGAGTCGCAGCGCTCGCTGCCGAGCTGGCTGGCTTCCCAGTACTCATCGAGCAGGGTCTCCAGCCGCTGCAGCTCCCCGTGCAGGCCGGCGCGCCCCAGGGGCGGGGTGAGGTGATCCAGGATCACTGCCTGGCTGCGGCGCTTGGCCTGGGACCCCTCGCCGGGGTCGTTGACGATGAACGGATAGAGATGGGGGAGGGGGCCCAGGGCCAGTTCGGGAAAGCAGCCCGCTGACAGGCCCAGCCCCTTGCCGGGCAGCCACTCCAGGTTGCCGTGCTTGCCCACGTGCACCACCACCTGGACCCCGAACGTCTGCCGAAGCCAGAGGTACTGGGCCAGGTAGGCGTGGGTGGGTGGCAGGTCGGGGGAGTGATAGCTGAGGCTGGGGTCGCGGTCGTAGCCGCGCTCTGGCTGGATCAGCAGACAGACGGTGCCGTAGCGCAGACCCCGGATCGGAAAGGTGGGAGCACCGCAGCGATCCACCAGGCCGGCGTCCTGCTGCGGTGGTCCCCAGACCGTCTCCAGGGCCTGGCGGGCCTGCGGCGGCAGCTCCCGGTACCAGGCCAGGTAGGAGTCGAGGGGCAGGTGGTCGAGTGCGGCGCGATGGCTGCTCTCGGGGTCGTTGCTCAGCCCGGCCAGCAGTTGGTTGATCAGGGCCTGCCCATCCGACGGCAGCAACCCCTGCAGCCCATACCCCTCTGCCTGGAGCCACTGGAGCATCAGGGCTGTCGAGGCGGGGGTGTCGAGGCCGACCCCGTTGGCCAGGCGGCTGTTGCGGGTGGGGTAATTAGCCAGCACCAGGGCCACCCGTCGCTCTGCGGCGGGGCTCCGGCGCAGTTCAATCCAGTTGGCGCAGAGTGCGGCGATCCACGCGAGGCGCTCCGGGTCGGGCTGGTAACGGTGCAGGGCCGAGGCCAACGGCGCACTGGCCCCCTCCACCTCCTTGAAGGCGCCGATGCGGGTGGTGATGCGGCCGTCGAGCTCCGGCAAGGCCACCTGCAGGGTGAGGTCGGTGGGGGCCAGGCCGATGCTGTTGGCCTGCCAGCGGACGCGGGGCTGGCTGCTGCAGAGCAGCTGCAGCACCGGCACCCCCAGCCGGTCCCAGAGCGGCGCCCCCAGTCCCGCCTCCGCAAACTGCACGGAGGCGAAGCCGGTGGCGCAGAGCACAAGCTCCACGGCCTCCCGGGCAAGCAGATCGGCGACGCCGTTCTGCACCGCCGGATCCCGCAGGCCGCTCACCCATAGGGCCCGGGGACACAGACCCCGCTGGCGCAGGGCCGCCAGGGTCCCATCCATCAGGGCCAGGTCTCCCGCCTGCAACCAGGAGCGGTAGAGAATCAGCCCCACCCGCGGGCCGGGATCGCGGCGCCAGTCGTGGGCGAGCGGGTCGGCCAGGGGCTCGGGCTCGGGTGGCGGGGGCACCCGCCCGGCCAGCAAATCCGCCAGGGTCTGGAGCACCCGGTGTCCGTTGTTCTCGCCTCCCTCGCGCAGACAGCGGGCCAGGCCCTGGGCCAGCCCGGGGTGCGCACTGGAGAGGGCGGCCAGGCTGGCCTCCTCCTCCGCGGTGCCGGCCAGCACCAGCAGCAGGCGGTCGGCGCGGTCGGCGGCCCAGCTCTGCAGCCGTTCCAGGCCATAGCTCCAGTGACCCCGCCCGCCCAGCAGTCGGACCACCACGATGCGGGCCTGCTTCGCCGTGGTGGCCAGGTAGTGGTCAATGACGGCCGGATGGTCGAGGGCCGCCAGATTGAGACCGCGCAGCTCAGCCCCCAGCAGATCCGGTCGCCGCTCCAGCAGCCCGTGCAGGGTGAGCAGGTCGGTGTCGGCGCTGCTGAGCAGCAGCACCGGGGCCGGGGGCTGCTCCACGTAGGCACCAGCCGCCACGTCTGCCGCCGCCCCGGGTAGTGCCGCCAGTCTGTGCATGGCCCCATCCTGCAGGCTGCGGTGAGAAGATCGGGCAACTTCCGGCCTGCTCTTCGCGCCGCATCGCCATGCACCAGTTCCTCCCCTACGCCTGGTTCGGTGGCAAGTGCGTGCCGTTTGCGGAGGCAACCCTGTCGGTGGCCACCCATGCCCTGCATTACGGCACCGGGGCCTTCGGCGGCATGCGGGCTCTGCCCAATCCCAGCGATCCCGGCGAAATCCTGCTGTTCCGGGCCGACCGTCATGCCCGCCGGCTGAGTCAGAGCGCTCGCCTGCTGCTCACCGACCTGAGCGAACAGACCATCCTGGAGGCGATCACGGCCTTTCTGGGGGCCAACAAGCCCACCTGCCCCGTTTATCTGCGGCCCTTCGTCTACACCAGTGACCTGGGCATCGCGCCGCGCCTGCACAACATCGAGACCGACTTCCTGATCTACGGCCTCGAGCTGGGCGACTACCTCTCGCCCGAGGGTGTGAGCTGCCGGATCAGCTCCTGGACCCGCCAGGAGGACCGCTCCCTGCCCTTGCGGGGCAAGATCAGCGGCGCTTACATCACCAGTTCTCTCGCCAAGACCGAGGCGGTGAAGAGCGGCTTCGATGAAGCCCTGCTGCTCAACAGCCGCGGCAAGGTGAGCGAGGCCAGCGGCATGAATCTGTTCATCGTGCGCGACGGCGTGCTGATCACCCCCGGAGTGGATCAGGACATCCTTGAGGGCATCACTCGCGCCAGTGTGATCGAGCTGGCCAAGGCCATGGGACTGGAGGTGGTGGAGCGGTCGGTCGACAAGAGCGAGCTGTTCGTGGCCGACGAGGTGTTCCTCAGTGGCACGGCAGCCAAGGTGACCCCGGTGCGCCGGGTGGAGAGCACCGAGCTGCCGGCTGAACGGCCTGTGATGGAGCGGATCCGGGAGCGCCTGACGGCGATCACGGAGGGGCGGGATCCCGCCTATGACCACTGGGTGACCCGGATTCGCATCGACGCCTGATGGTGGCGACCAGCTCAGCGCCCGCCTCGCCTGCCGCCAGGACCGAGCGCATTGGATTCCTGCAGCGCCTGCACAGCCCTGAGCGGCCGGTGCTGGTGTTCGACGGGGCGACCGGTACCTCCCTGCAGCAGATGAACCTCTCCGCCGAGGACTTCGGCGGGGCGGCCCTGGAGGGCTGCAACGAGAACCTGGTGTTTACCCGACCCGATGCGGTGCAGGCGGTGCACCGCCAGTTTCTGGAGGTGGGGGCCGACGTGATCGAGACCGACACGTTCGGGGCCACCTCGCTGGTGCTGGCCGAGTACGACATCGCAGGTCAGGCCTTCGCGATCAACAAACGGGCCGCCGAGCTGGCGCGGGAGATGGCCGATGCCTACTCCACCCCGGAGAAGCCGCGCTTCGTGGCCGGCTCGATGGGCCCCACCACCAAGCTGCCCACCCTGGGCCATGTCGACTTCGACACGATGAAGGCCTCCTTCGCCGAGCAGGCCGAAGGGCTGATCGCCGGTGACGTCGACCTGTTCATCGTCGAGACCTGCCAGGACGTGCTGCAGATCAAGGCGGCGCTGCAGGGGCTCGAGGCCGCCTTCGCCAAGACCGGCCAGCGCCGGCCGCTGATGGTGAGCGTGACCATGGAGACCACCGGCACCATGCTGGTGGGCTCCGACATCGCCGCCGTGGTGGCGATCCTGGAGCCGTTCCCGATTGATGTGCTCGGCCTCAACTGCGCCACCGGCCCGGAGCAGATGAAGGAGCACATCCGCTACCTGAGCGAGCACAGCCCGTTCGTGGTGAGCTGCATCCCCAATGCCGGATTGCCGGAGAACATCGGTGGCGTGGCCCACTACCGGCTGACGCCGGTGGAGATGAAGATGCAGCTCCTGCACTTCGTCGAGGATCTTGGCGTGCAGGTGATCGGCGGCTGCTGCGGCACCACTCCGGCCCATATCCAGGCCCTGGCGGAGCTGGCCGGCAGCATGAAAGCGGCACCCCGTGCCGTGCGCCGCTCCGATGAACCGCACGATCCCCATGCCGCAGCTGGCCCCCGCCCCCTGCTGCAGGTCGAACCGTCGGCCGCCTCGATCTACGGAACCACCCCCTATCACCAGGACAACTCGTTCCTGATCATCGGTGAGCGTCTCAACGCCAGCGGCTCCAAGAAGGTGCGGGAGCTGCTAGCCGAGGAGGACTGGGATGGCCTGGTGGCCGTGGCGCGCAGCCAGGTGAAGGAGAACGCCCACGTGCTCGACGTCAACGTCGACTACGTGGGGCGTGATGGGGAGCGCGACATGCACGAGCTGGTGAGCCGCCTCGTCACCAACGTGAACCTGCCGCTGATGCTCGACTCCACCGAGTGGCAAAAAATGGAGGCTGGCCTGAAGGTGGCCGGCGGCAAGTGCCTGCTCAATTCCACCAACTATGAAGATGGGCCGGAGCGCTTCTTCAAGGTGCTGGAGCTGGCCCGGGCCTACGGCGCCGGCGTGGTGATCGGCACCATCGATGAGCAGGGCATGGCCCGCACCGCCGCGCAGAAATTCGCCATCGCCCAGCGCGCCTACCGCGACGCCCTGGAATTCGGCATTCCTGCCCACGAGCTGTTCTACGACCCCCTGGCCCTGCCGATCTCCACTGGCATCGAGGAAGACCGGGAGAACGGTCTGGCCACGGTGGAGGCGATCCGGCTGATCCGCCGGAACCTCCCAGGGGTGCACGTGGTGCTGGGCGTCAGCAACGTCAGCTTCGGCCTCTCACCGGCAGCCCGGATCGTGCTCAATTCGGTGTTTCTGCACGAGTGCTGCCAGGCGGGCATGGATGCGGCGATCGTCAGCCCGGCCAAGATCCTGCCGCTGGCCAAGATCAGCGACGAGCACCAGCAGGTGTGCCTGGATCTGATCTACGACCGCCGTCGCTTTGACAGCGAGGGCCCGGGGGCGATCTGCACCTATGACCCGCTCACCGCCCTCACCAGCCTGTTCGAGGGCGTCAGTGCCA
Organism: Cyanobacteriota bacterium; assembly: GCA_041177605.1. Lineage (GTDB taxonomy): Bacteria > Cyanobacteriota > Cyanobacteriia > PCC-6307 > Cyanobiaceae > NIES-981. The sequence continues at coordinate 5,942 of JBEDAU010000190.1, forward strand.
AGGAGGCGCGGGCCTCCGGCCCTTCGCTGGCCGATCTGCCGATCGAGGAGCGTCTCAAGCAGCACATCATTGACGGTGAACGCATCGGCCTCGAGCCGGCCCTCGATGAGGCACTCCAGACCTACCCCCCCTTGCAGATCATCAACACCTTCCTGCTCGATGGCATGAAGGTGGTGGGTGAATTGTTCGGCAGCGGCCAGATGCAGTTGCCGTTTGTGCTGCAGAGCGCTGAAACCATGAAGGCCGCTGTGGCCCACCTGGAGCCCCACATGGACAAGGTGGAAGGGGAGAGCTCCGCCAAGGGCAAGTTTCTGATCGCCACGGTGAAGGGCGATGTGCACGACATCGGTAAGAACCTGGTCGACATCATTCTCACCAACAATGGCTATGAGGTGATCAATCTGGGCATCAAGCAGAGCTGTGAGGCCATCATTGAGGCCCAGCAGCAATACCAGGCCGACTGCATCGCCATGAGTGGCCTGCTGGTGAAGTCCACGGCCTTCATGAAGGACAATCTGGAGGCCTTCAATGCCGCAGGAATCACCGTGCCGGTGATCCTCGGCGGCGCCGCCCTCACGCCCCGGTTCGTGAACGGCGATTGCCGCGCCGCCTACCGGGGCCAGGTGGTCTATGGCCGCGATGCCTTCGCCGATCTGCGCTTCATGGACGCCCTGATGGAGGCCAAGGCCGCCGGCCAGTGGGATGACTGCAGCGGCTTTCTGGGCGACCTGCCTGAAGGGCTGGGGCTGGAGGTCAGCAGCCCGAGGGACCCAGCCGCAACCGAGCCTTCAGCAGAAGCATCCGCAGAAGCAACGGATGCCCCCCTGTCGTCCGCAGCCGGGGAGTCCCCGGCCCTTGCGGTCGCCGAGCCGACCGGCGGGGTCGCGATCGACGACCGTCGCTCCGAGGTCGTGCCGCAGGAGCCTGCCCTGATGCCCCCCTTCTGGGGCAGCCAGGTGCTCACCGAGGCCGACATTGACCTCAGCGAGGTGTTCGCTTACCTCGACCGCAACGCCCTGTTCGCCGGCCAGTGGCAGCTGCGCAAGAGCCAGCAGCAATCCCGCGCCGCGTACGACGCCATGCTGGCCGAGAAGGCGGAGCCGGTGCTGCAGCACTGGATCGGGCGCTGTCTCAACGAGCAGTTGCTGCGGCCGAGAGTGGCCTATGGCTACTTTCCCTGCGGCCGCAGTGGCAATGCTGCGGTTCTGTTTGATCCAGCCGCCATGGCCCCCGGCGCTCCTCCGCAGGCGGCTGGGGCCGAGCTGGGCCGCTTTGCGTTGCCCCGGCAGCGCTCCGGCAATCGCTACTGCATCGCCGACTTCTACCGCGACCTGGAGATCGGCCCGGATGGTCTTTTGCGGCCCTGCGATGTGATCCCCATGCAGGCCGTGACCATGGGTGAGCAGGCCACCACATTCGCCCAGCAGCTGTTTGCCGCTGATCAATACAGCGACTATCTCTATTTCCACGGCCTGGCTGTTCAGATGGCCGAAGCCCTGGCTGAGTGGACCCACGCCCGCATCCGGCGCGAGCTGGGCCACCCCGATCCGGTGACTCTGCCGCTGCGCGACGTGTTGGCCCAGCGCTACCGCGGCAGCCGTTATTCCTTCGGCTACCCAGCCTGTCCCAACGTGGGCGACTCCCGCCAGCAGCTGCAGTGGCTCGGTGCCGAGCGCATCGGTCTCAGCATGGATGAGAGCGAACAGCTGCACCCCGAGCAGAGCACCACCGCCCTGGTGGCCCTTCACAGCAAGGCCCGTTACTTCAGTGCCTAGCCTGGCCTGGTTCTGAACCGATTCCCATGGCGATTGCAGGGCCAGACGGCGTGGACGCCGCGATCAGGGCCGGTGTCGATCTCGACGGCACCCCCATCCCCGCCGAGATGCTCGCCCTCTACAACGAGGTGATGGATCTGGAAAGCCAGCGGGCCCGCAGCGGCGTCAAGAAGTCGATGCGCAACCGGGTCGTGAAGACCGGATCGAAGCACTTCGATCAGGCCACGCTCGACGCGCGGTTGCAGGCAGCGGGCTGGGAGGGCCTCAAGGAGAAGGAGATCGCCTTTTTCTACGGCTGATGCCCCCAAGGGTCAGGCGCCCTGCGCCTGTCGCTCAACTGCAGAGCTCGTCGAGGGCGTCGATCACCTCCTGCTGGAACTCCTCCAGATCGGCAGAATCGCTCAGATCCACACCCTCGCCGGCGGCGTTCTGGGTGAGCTCCTGGAAGTGGAAGGCCCCCTCGCCGTGGGCAAGGAATTCCATCGCCGAGGGTTCACCGCTTTCCTTGTAGGCGTCGCACAGGGCCAGGAAGGCCGCATCTTCGGTGAATTCCCAGCTCATGAAAGGGGGTGCGCGGAACAACGGCGGTGACACTCACCGACCTTTAACGCCTCCCCCCCGATCTTCGTCAACCGTTGCCACGCACTTTTTTGACTGCCTTCCCCGGCGCGCGGCTGCAGCCAGACTGGCGGCAGTGCGGCTGGGTCCTGTGGCGAGCAGTGGTTTCAACGTCCTGGGCGAGCCCCTGGAGGTCTGCAGCTGTCAGCCCCTCACGGGCTGGTTCCGCGATGGCTTCTGCCACGGCGATGCCACCGATCCGGGCCGCCACACCGTCTGTTGTGTGGTCGATGCGGCGTTTCTCACCTACAGCCGTGCGCTCGGCAACGATCTCACCACTCCGATGCCGGCCTACAACTTTCCCGGTCTCAAGCCGGGCGATCACTGGTGCGTCTGTGCCCCGCGCTGGCTGCAGGCCCATGAGGACGGCATGGCCCCCCCCGTGCGCCTGCAGGCCACCGACGCCAGCACCCTCGAACTGATTCCCCTGGAGCTGCTGCAGGCGCGGGCAGCCTGAGCGGTGGGGGCCCCGCTCCACCGCCGGCCTCACCACGGAATCGGCTGGCCATCCCAGGCCCAGAAGCCGCCGCTCTGGCCTGGTCCGAGGCCCTCCAGCACCTCCAGCAGCTGGCTGGCCGCCTGCTCCGGGCTGAACAGGCGGTGGGGCGGCACAGACGCCTGGAAGGGCCTGGAGAGGCCCGTGGCGGTGGTGCCCGGATGGAGCAGGCTCACGCAGGCCTGGGGCAGCTTGCGGCCCCACTCAATCGCCAGACAGCGCAGCAGCTGGTTCTGGGCCGCCTTCGAAGCGCGGTAGCTGTACCAGCCACCCAGCTGGTTGTCGCCGATGCTGCCCACCCGGGCCGAGAGGCTCGCGAAGTGGCACGGCTGGTCGCGGGGCAGCAGGGGCTCGATGGCCTGGGCCAGCAGCAGGGGCCCGAAGCCGTTGACGGCGAAGTTGCGCTCCAGGTGTGCGCGCCGAACCTGGCCGAGCCGCTTCTCCGGCTGCAGCTCACCCTCATGCAGCAGCCCGGCGGTGTTGATCACGATCCGTAGGGGGGCGCCGCCGGCCAGTCGATCGGCCAGCCCGGCCAGGCTGGCATCGTCGGTGAGCTCCAGGGGCAGCAGGTCTCCCCCTGGAGCTCTGGGAGCCCGGGGATCCGCCGCCTGCCGGGGCTGGCGAGAGGTGGCCAGAACCTGCAGCCGGGGTGCCCGCAGCTCCAGCTCCCGCACCAGCGCCCTGCCGATACCCCCCTGGCCCACCACCAGGGCACGGCCCTGCCA
>JBEDAU010000191.1:0-3287 GCA_041177605.1 Cyanobacteriota bacterium
GCTGGGGGCGGCCGGTTTCGCCGGCGGTGCCATCGGAGCTGGCGCCTTGGCGGCAGGGGCAGCAGCGGCGGTGGTCTTTTTCACCGAGAGAATCGCCTTGGCGGGAGCCGGGGAGGGGGGCGCGGCCTTGGCGCCGTTGCCTCCCTTCTCGATCAGGTTGCGGATGCGGGCAGCCTCGTCGTCGCTGATCGAGCTGCTGTGGCTCTTCACGGCGACTCCTAGCTTCTCGGCGGCGTCGAGCACGTCCTTGTTCTCCAGGCCCAGGTCCCGGGACAGCTCATAAATTCTGACTTTGCCGCTGCTGGTCATTCAGGTCTCCAGTGGTCAGGGGCCTCCGGCCACCGAAGCGGGGCAGGGGCACCTGGCCGCATGCGCAATGCGGCCAAGGTTCATCTTGCCTCAGAGGGGAGTGCATGGTCGCCGCTCAGTCGCCGATCGAGAGCATCGAGGATCGAATCGGGCACCGTGCAGCGCAGGGAACGCTGCAGGCGTCTGCGGCGACGCGCCTCCTCCACGCAGGCCGCTCGCGGGCAGACATAGGCCGAGCGGCCCATGCCCTCATCCAGGGCCATGCCTCCTCCTGCCAGCCGGATGACCCGCCAGAGCTGCTCCCGATCGAGCAGCTCCCGGCAGGCCACACAGCGCCGGAGCACGGGCCGGGAGCTCAACGCTCCTCGGCCTCGCCGTTGTCCCCAGCGCTGCCCCCGTCGTCGGCAACCCCGTCGTCGGAAACCCCGTCGTCCGCGGCCTCCGACTCCTGTTCTTCCTGCTCCTCCTGCTGGCCGTCGGCCTCGGCGCCGTAGTCCTCCTCGTCCTCGGGCAGGGGATAGAGCTCCCGCAGACGGGCGTCCTCCTCGGCCCGGGCGGCCTGCTCGGCGGCGAGGCGGGCTTCCGCTTCGGCCTGGAGCCGCTCGTCTTCCTGGCGGCGGGCGATCAGGTCAGCCACCACCGCATCCTCAGACGCCTGGTCGTACTCCGAGGCGTTCTTGATGTCGATCTTCCAGCCGGTGAGCCGGGCGGCGAGGCGCACGTTCTGGCCTTCACGGCCGATCGCCAGGCTCAGCTGGTCAGGCGGCACCAGCACGTGGGCGTGCTGCCCCTCGGGGTCCACCAGGCGCACCATCTCCACCCGGGCCGGGCTGAGTGAGTTGGCGATGTACTGGCCGGGGTCCTGCGACCAGCGGATCACGTCGATCTTCTCGCCGCGCAGCTCGTTCACCACCTGCTGGATGCGGGAGCCACGGGCGCCGATGCAGGCCCCCACCGGATCCACCTCGCGCTCCACCGAGTCCACGGCGACCTTGGTGCGGGGGCCCACCGAGCGGCTGGGGGGGTTGGCCTCGCGGGCCACAGCCACGATCCGCACCGAACCCTCCTGGATCTCGGGCACCTCGTTCTCGAACAGATACACCACCAGCCCGGCGTTGGCGCGGCTCACGAACAGCTGGGGGCCGCGGCGCGGCACCTCGCTCACCTCCTTGAGGAACACCTTGAAGGTGGCGTTGGCGCGGTAGTTGTCGTTGGGCAGCTGGTCGCGCCGGGGCAGCTCGGCTTCCACTTCGGGGCGGCCCAGGCCGCTGCTCACGGCCATGATCACGCTCTGGCGCTCGAAGCGGATCACCCGGGCGGTGAGCACCGGATCCTCCAGATCCGCGAACTCCTCCTGGATCATGCGGCGCTGGTGATCGCGCAGCTTCTGGGCCAGCACCTGCTTGGTGGTGGCGGCGGCCATGCGGCCGAAATCCTCTTTCTCGGGGGTGACATCGAGCACCACGGTGTCGCCCACCTGGGCGTCTTCGGCCACCTGCATCACCTCGGCCAGGGCGATCTGGTGGTCTTCGCTCTCCACCTCCTCCACGATGATCTTGGAGGCCAGCACGCGGTAGCCCTCTTCGTCGAGGTCGAGGGCTACATCGAAGTTGGAGAAGTAGTCCTCCTCGAACGGGTCTTCGCTGATGCCGAGATAGAGGGTGCGGCGGTAGCGCTCGTAGCCCTTGAGCAGGGCCTCGCGCAGGGCCGCCTCCACCACCTGGGTGGGCAGCTTCTTCTCGTCGCTGATGTCCTCGATCAGGTTCGACAGACCGGGAAGCAGGACCAGAGCCATGGATTCAGGTGAGGGGAAGGATGGGGGGGACGGCCGGGCGGTGGCTGGAGGCTCAGCCCTCGCTGGGGGTGATCAGGCGCACATGGATCACCTCGGTGCGGGGCACGCGCACGGTGCGGCCTCGCACGTTGAGCAGCACATGGCTGTCATTGCGCTCGAGCAGCAGGCCCTCGCGCTCGCTTTCGGTTTCACCGTCGGCGGCGCGGCAACGCACGCTCACCGGAAATCCGCGGAAGCTGCGGAAGTCGCGGTCGTCGTTCAACTGTTCCCCGATGCCGGGGCTGCTGATTTCCAGAACATAGGCCTCCTCCAGCTGTCCGCCGGCCTCCAGGGCATCGCCCAGGAGGGTGCTGAACTCGGCGCACTGGTCGAGGGTCACATCGCCACCATCCGCCAGACGCACCTGCACCTGCAGGGTCATCGGGATCCGGTGGGTCAACAGTTGAACCCCACACACCTGGAAGCCGGAGGATTCCGCCACCTGCTGGGCCAGGGTCTGGATCTCTGGGATCAGGGGGTGGGGCAAGGGTGCGAGCTGGTCAGGTGGACGGGTCACCCGTCCGGCACCTGCAGTGATCTGCCCCCGCCCCAACCTGGTGAAACAGGCTGTTGCCGGTTGGTGCCCGCCGGGCACCAATGCACCGTAGGCGATCGCCGTTCAGCAGGCACGCACGCGGAGCGCCTCGGCCGTTCTGCGTGCTTTTCAGGGGCTGCCCAGGTCCATCACCGGCGGCTCGATGTAGGCGTCACCCGGCTGGATGTCGCCGCGCAGGCTGGGGTCCTGGTTGAGGCACTGGGCTTTCTGATCGTCGGTGCGCAGGTACTGACACACGCGAGCCCACAGTTTGGAGCGGGTGGAAGGGCCGCCCTGGCTGAAGTGCACCAGGTCGCCTCCGCCCACCATGCCCTGAATCTCCACCTGGCAGAGGCTGCAGCGCTGACGGGTGCCGGGGGGAATCGCAGGCATGGCAACGAGGCTCACAGGTGGCAACTTAAGGCCAGCGATCCGCGAATCGAGCTGGGATGCGGGTTCTTCAACTCAGTGACCCTCACCTGCTGGCCGATCCAGGTGGGCGCTGCCGCGGGCGGGAGTCGCTGGCCTGCCTGCAGCACGGCTGGCGCCAGGCCCTGGCCCAGCTGCCGCAGGCACCGGATCTGCTGCTGATCAGCGGCGATCTCTGCC
>JBEDAU010000192.1:0-8540 GCA_041177605.1 Cyanobacteriota bacterium
CGGCAGCTCCTCTCGCCGGCCCAGGGGCTGAAGCGCCGCCAGGATCCGGTCGCGGGCTTCCTCCAGCGGCAGCCCCTCGCGGCCGTAGGGCTCGGCGGAGACCGGAGCGGCGGCGCGTTCAGCCATCACCACAGACCTCGCCGCGCACCCAGTCGCCGCTGCGGCCGCCCGACTTGCGGAGCAGCCGCACCGGCCCGATCGTCATCGCCCGGTCGGCGCTCTTGAGCATGTCGTAGAGGGTGAGCAGGCCCACCTGCACGGCCGTGAGCGCCTCCATCTCCACACCGGTGGGCCCGGTGGTGCCCGCAGTGACCTCACAGCGCAGGCCCAGACCCGACCCATCCGGCAGCGACGCCTCGGCGATCACCACCTCCAGGCCGCTGAGCGGCAGCGGGTGGCAGAGCGGAATCAGCTCGGCGGTGCGCTTGGCCGCCTGGATGGCCGCCACCCGCGCCACCGCCAGCACGTCGCCCTTGGCGGCCTGGCCCTCGCGCACCAGGGCCAGAGCCTCGGGGGTGAGCGCCAGATAGCCCTCCGCCACCGCCTGGCGGGCCGTGGCCGGCTTGGCGGCCACATCCACCATGTGCACCTCGCCCTGGCTGGTGAGGTGGCTGAGGCTGGGCTGGCCGGAACCGGACTGCATCACGCCAACGGCACTGGAGCGACCGTAGGTTGAGACCCCGCCGTTGTCGCCCTGGTGTGCGGTGGGATTCAGGGGGGGGTCAGGCCTGATGCCCGACCGAGCACGATGCCATGGGCACTCAGCAGCTGAGCGGAACGTTTGGGCCTCACCCGGGCCCCACCTGTCCAGGTCCTGAGTCCCGAGCCCCGCCCCAAGCCTGAGAGTTCACCGTGCGGCTGCAGCGCCCCTCCACCTACTTCTGCGCCTTTCTCACCCTGCTCAACGACCGGCTGGGGGAAACGCTGATCTTCCCGCTGCTGCCCTTTCTGCTGGCCGGCTTCACCGGCGACGGGCGGGTGCTGGGCCTGCTCACCGGCAGCTACGCCATCGCCCAGTTCGCCTTCACGCCCCTGATCGGGGCCCTGAGCGATCGCTTCGGCCGCAAGCCGGTGATCGCCGCCTGCGTGGCGGGGTCGGTGGTCGGCCTGAGCCTGTTTGCCTTCACGGTGAGCACAAACTGGCAGGCGATCCCCTGGGCCGCCGACACCAACCTGCCCCTGGCCCTGCTGTTCGCCGCCCGGCTGATCGATGGGGTGAGCGGCGGCACCGCCGCCACCGCCAGCGCCGTGTTGGCCGACATCTCCTCACCGGAGCGGCGGGCCCGGGCCTTCGGCCTGATCGGTGTGGCCTTCGGGCTGGGCTTCATCGTGGGCCCCGCCCTGGGGGGCCTGCTGGGCCGGATCAACGTCACCCTGCCCCTGCTGGTGGCCGTGGCGGTGGCCTGCCTCAACCTGGTGCTGGTGCTCACCGTGCTGCCGGAGACCCACCCGGTGCAGGCCCGCATCCCCCTGCCCCGCAAGCGGGACCTGCAGCCCTTCAGCCAGCTGCTGCGGGTGTTCCGCAATCCCCAGGTGCGCCGTCTCTGCGGCGCCTTCTTCCTCTTCTTCCTGGGCTTCAACGGCTTCACCGCCGTGCTGGTGCTCTACTTCAAGCAGGCGTTCGGCTGGGGACCCGGCCTGGCGGGGGCCGCCTTCCTGGTGGTGGGCGTGGTGGCCACAGTGGTGCAGGGCGGATTGATCGGCCCACTGGTCAAGCGCCTCGGCGAATGGCGCCTCAGCCTGGTGGGCCTCGGCTTCGTGATCGCCGGCTGCCTGCTGATCGCCCTGGCCACCCGCAGCACCGCCGGCACGGTGGTGTTTGTGGGCGTCGCCCTGCTGGCGATGGGCACCGGCCTGGTCACCCCCTGTCTGCGCGCGCTGGTGTCGCGGCGGCTCGACGACTCCGGCCAGGGGGCAGCCCTGGGCAGCCTGCAGGGCCTGCAGAGCCTGGGCAGCTTCATCGGCCCGCCGCTGGCCGGGCTGGCCTACGAGACCCTGGGCCGCCAGAGCCCATTCTGGCTGGGGATCGCTCTGCTGGTTGGGGTGATTCTGCTTGTAGCGGGAGGCCTGGATCGCCACACGACTTCGCAACAATCGGCATGACCAATCGCTGCAACCCGCAACATCAACGCTGCGCGTGGTTGATGTGAGCATCACTACAGGAAGTTTTCCATTTCGCCAGGTTCCACGCCTGGGCGCAGTGCTAAATTCCGCCCAAATCCAATAGGGAGGCCTGGGTGTGGGGACGCCTAAGCACTCCGGCTCCGGTAGGTCTGCAAAGACTTCCCTGAGACCGGCAGCCATTAGAAATCAGCCGTCAAACGTATCTGGGCATACCAACACATCTGCGGCTCAGCACACCGATGCGAGCCCAGCTCCCACAGCGCAGGCCGCGAGCGCATCGCTCACCGCCAAGCGCAAACCCTCCCTGACGGCCTCGGCAGCGAGCGCCGCCCGGCAGGGGGGACGGCTCAGCGCCGACTCCATCGGCTGGTACCTGAGCACCATCGGCCGGGTGCCCCTGCTCACCGCAGCCGAGGAGATTGAGCTGGCCCACCACGTGCAGGCGGCCAAGCGCCTCCAGGAGCTGGCGGCCGCCGATCTCTCCCCCCAGCAGCGGCGCCAGATCCGCATGGGCCAGCGGGCCCGCGACCGCATGATGGCCGCCAACCTGAGGCTGGTGGTGAGCGTGGCCAAGAAGTATCAGAACCAGGGCCTGGAACTGCTGGACCTGGTGCAGGAGGGGGCCATCGGCCTGGAGCGGGCGGTCGACAAATTCGACCCGGCCATGGGCTACAAGTTTTCCACCTACGCCTACTGGTGGATCCGCCAGGGCATGACCCGGGCGATCGACAACAGCGCACGCACCATCCGCCTGCCGATCCACATCAGCGAAAAGCTCTCCAAGATGCGGCGCATCAGCCGCGAACTCTCCCATCGCCTCGGCCGCCAGCCCAACCGGCTGGAGCTCTCCCACGCCATGGACATGACGCCGGAGGACCTGGAGGAGCTGATGGCCCAGAGCGCTCCCTGTGCCTCCCTCGACGCCCACGCCCGTGGCGATGAGGACCGCAGCACGCTGGGGGAGCTGATCGCCGACCCCGCCAGCGGTGAGCACTTCGACTCAATGGATCGCCACCTGCAGAAGGAACACCTCAGCACCTGGCTCTCCCAGCTGAACGAGCGGGAGCAGAAGATCCTGCGACTGCGCTTTGGTCTCGAGGGCAGCGAGCCGCTGACGCTGGCCGAGATCGGTCGGCTGATCAACGTGTCGCGGGAGCGGGTGCGGCAGCTGGAGGCCAAGGCCATCCTGAAGCTGCGGCTGCTGAGCAGCCTGCAGCAGGCCGCCTGAGGTTTAGACCGGGCAGCTGAGACCCGGGAGCCCACGTGCCGTTCCTGCACGGCCCACCCTTCTGGCCGGCCATGCCCTACTGGCAGCGCCAAGCGATCGCGGTGGCGGGCGTGGCCCTCTGGCTCACCCTGCTGGCCCTGGCCGCCCTGGCCGTGCGCCGCCGCTGGAACGGCCAGCGGGAGTGGAGCCGCAAGCTCGTGCACATCGGCACCGGCGCCGTGGTGCCGCTGGCCTGGCTGGGGTCAATCGATCGCCGCATCGCCATCCCCGCCGCCGGCCTGATCACCCTGCTGGCCGCGCTCAACCACCGGCTGCGGGTGCTGCCCGCGATCGAGGACGTGGGGCGCCACAGCTACGGCACGATCGCCTACGGGGCCTCGATCACCACCCTGCTGCTGCTCTACTGGCCGGCAGACCCGGCTGCCGTGGCCGCGGGCGTGCTGGTGATGGCCCTGGGGGATGGCCTGGCCGGCCTGCTGGGGCCGTTGCTGGCCTCTCCGAGCTGGAGGGTGTGGGGCCAGCGCAAGTCTCTGCTGGGCACCAGCGCCATGGCCGGCGGCAGCCTGGCGATGCTGCTGCTGGTGCAACAGCTGGCCGCCGGGGCCGGCGCACCCCACCCGTCGCTGCCAGGGCTGTTGGCCATCACCCTGGCGGCCGTGCTGCTGGAGCAGGCGGCGGTGGTGGGCATCGACAACTTCAGCGTGCCGGTGGTGAGTGGCTGGCTGTGGCACAGCCTCAGCCAGGCCGTGGGCTGAAGCCGCCCCGCGCTCAGGCCCTCAGCATCGCCTCACAGCGCAGTTCCCAGTCGCGCTGGCTCCCCAGCCCGGCCACCACCAGCCGGTCTGCCGGCTCCTCGCGCAACCGCAACTGCCACTGGTGGATCAGGTCGGCCCGCTCCATCCAGGCGCCCATCACAGCCTGGTGAATCGCCTCGAGATCCCACTGCCGCTGGGCAGCGATGCCACCGGCCCAGCCCAGCAGGTCATCGAGCTGGAAGGGGCGAAACCCGGCAAAGACCGGACCGGACGCCTGCTCGCCGCCGAGCTCCAGGTAGAAGAGCTGCAGGGGGTCGGAGAGGCCACAGAACTGAAGCAGATAGGTCATCGCTGACCTCCGGAGGGCAGGCCCCAAAGCTATGCACAACGCTTCAGCAGACTGTTCAAACAGAACGGTTGTTTCGCTCTGTCATACATCAGCACTCACAAGTTGAGAGTGCCAATGAAACAAATTCAACACCCGCCTCATCAACGGCCTCCATCAACGGCCTCCTCAGTGGGCAGCGGCCAACTGGCGATCGCCGGCATGGCGCACCGCCCCGGCGAGCTCATCCAGCACGGTCGCCGTGGTGTCGAGGTCGATGCAGGCATCGGTGATGCTCTGGCCATAGGTGAGCTGGGAGCGGTCGGCACAGAGCTTCTGGTTGCCGGCCACCAGATGGCTCTCCAGCATCACGCCCATCACGTGGTGCGACCCGCCGCGCACCTGGGCTGCCACCTGGGCCGCCACCTCGGCCTGGCGCCGGTAGTCCTTGTTGGAGTTGCCATGGCTGCAGTCCACCATCACCCGGCTGGGCAGGCCCGCCCTGTCGAGTTCTGCGGCGGCCGCCTCGATCGCCTCCGGGTGGTAGTTGGTGCCCCGGCTGCCACCCCGCAGCACCACGTGGCCATCGGGGTTGCCGGTGGTGGTGATGATCGAGGCGTTGCCGTCCTGGTTGATGCCCAGGAAGTGGTGGGGACGCGAGGCCGCCTCCACGGCATTGATGGCGGTGCCGATGCTGCCGTCGGTGCCGTTCTTGAAACCGATGGGCATCGAGAGGCCCGAGGCCATCTCCCGGTGGGTCTGGCTTTCGGTGGTGCGGGCGCCGATGGCTGTCCAGCCGATCAGGTCGGCGATGTACTGGGGCACCACCGGATCCAGCAGCTCGGTGGCCGAGGGCAGGCCCATCTCGGCCACGTGCAGCAGCAGGCCCCGGGCCAGGCGCAGGCCGGAGTTGATGTCGTAGCTGCCGTCGAGGTGGGGATCGTTGATCAACCCCTTCCAGCCCACGGTGGTGCGCGGCTTCTCGAAGTACACCCGCATCACCACCTCGAGCGCATCGGCGTGGCGGTTGCGCAGCTCGGCAATGGCGGCGGCGTACTCGTGGGCGGCCCCCACGTCATGGACGGAACAGGGGCCGACGATCACCAGCAGCCGCGAATCGCGGCCATGCACGATCGCCTGGATGCGCTCCCGCGCCCGCTGCACGGTGGCCGCCGAGCGCTCGGTGATCGGCAACTCCCGGTGCAGCACCGCCGGCGGCACCAGGGGCCGCGTCTCCACCACATGGAGATCGGAGGTGGTGGCGTGCATGGGATCTGGGCTGCCTGAGGTGCCGGTCGGGAACACCAAAGCCTAGGTGCGTGGTGCCCATGGAGGGCAGCGGCGCCATGGCGACAACGGGGATGATGTTGGGCTCTCCCCGCGGTGCGTCATGCCTGACCCCCACCAGCTTGAACTGGCCAACACGCTGCTGAGCATCGGCTCGTTCCTGGTGATCTTCCTGGCCGCCCGCACCCTCGCCGAACTGATGGTGCGGCTGCAGCTGCCCACGATCCTCGGCGAACTGCTCGGCGGGGTGCTGATCGGCGTCTCAGGGCTGCACCTGATTGGGGCACCCGAAGCCATGGCCTCCGGCGGCAACGGCATGCTGGATCTCGTCGGTCTGGTGACCCATCTGGGCAGCCCGGATCTGCTGCACGTCTCTGAAGGCGTGTACGCCACCCTTGAGCAGGTCGCCACCCTCGGGCTCTATTCCCTGCTGTTTCAGGCCGGCCTCGAAAGCGAACTCGATCTGCTGCTCGCCGTTGCACTCCAGGCCACAAGCGTGGCGCTGGCCGGGGTGCTCCTGCCGTTCGCGGCGGCAACCAGCGGCCTGATGCTGCTGTTCGGCGTCGATCTGGTGCCGGCGATTTTCGCAGGGGCATCGCTCACCGCCACCAGCATCGGCATCACGGCCAGTGTGTTCGGGGAGCTCGGCGTGTTGCGCAGCCGGGAGGGTCAGATTGTTGTGGGCGCCGCCGTGCTCGATGACATCTTCGGCATCGTGATCCTGGCGGTGGTGGTGAGCCTGGCCGGTGGGGCGCAGCCGGAGCTGGGCTCGATCCTGCAGGTGGTCGTGGCGGCGGTCGTGTTCGTGGTGGCGTCCGTGCTGCTCAGCCGCCGGGCAGCTCCCTGGTTCGATGGGCTGGTGGAGCAGCTCAAGGCCCCGGGGGAAGTGGTGGTGGCCTCCTATGCGGTGCTGGCGGTGGTCTGTGTGCTGTCGAGCGCCATCGGGCTGGAGGCAGCCCTGGGTGCCTATGGCGCGGGTCTGATGCTGAGCAACTCCAGTCGGCTCAAGGCGATCCAGGGGGCCGTGCAGCCGGTGGCGTCGCTGTTCTCCACGGTGTTCTTCGTGCTGATCGGCGCCGGCCTCGAACTCGGCGTGCTCAATCCCATGGAGGCCGCCAACCGACCCGGCCTGGTGGTGGCGATCTTCCTGTTGCTGGTGGCGATCGCCGGCAAGGTCATGGCTGGCTGGAGTTTCTTCAGCGAGCAGCCGGTCCGCCGGCTGCTGGTGGGAATCGGCATGATGCCGCGGGGTGAAGTGGGCCTGATCTTCCTGGGCCTGGGCCGCCAGGATCAGATCCTCTCGCCGGCCCTCGAATCGGGAATTTTGCTGGCTGTGATCGGCACCACCTTCCTGGCTCCCGTGCTGCTGCGGCAGGTGCTCAGCCCCAGGCCAGCCTGAGGCGTGCTGAACGCCGTTCGGCTCAAGCCTGTTGAGGATCTGCTGGATTGGCGCCAGCATCGAGCTTGAGCCAGCGGCAGACATATTGCAAGCTGAAACCTTGCACGAGCAGACTGATCAGCACCACGCAGAAAATAATTCCGGTGGAGTGATCGATCAACGAACCAATATTGTCTGGATCTATTCCAGGGAGCTTCGGAATCATGGCCACCGCTTCATAGGTCAGAGCCAAGGGCACTGCACCCCGCAACCCGCACCACGACACGAACAGGGAATCTTTGAAACGAAATGGCGCAAAGCCTTGGAACAGGAACACACTGACCGGCCTGGCGACAAACATCAGGAAAAGCGCAATCGCCACACCGGTTTGCAAAGAAGCCGACAACTTTGCAGGATTCATGATCAGTCCGAAACTAAAAAACACAATGATTTCGGTCATCGTGTTGAACGGCAGCAAGGCATCTTCCAATCCCTTTGCGGAGATATTGGCATTGCCATAGGATTTGTTGCCAAGGAAAAGGCCCGTGATGTACACCGCAATGAAACCCGAGCCCCCGAGCTGGGAAGACACTCCGTAGGTGCACATTGCAACAGCCAACCCCAGAACAAGAAGCTGCGATTTTTCATGCACCAGGTGGTTTAGGCAAAAACGCGACACATAACCAAGAATCAGGCCACAGATCATGCCGCTGCCGATGCTCTGCAAGAAAATCTGCAATTCCTGCATCACGGTGGCGCCCACTTCCATACCTAGATTGCTGATGGTCGCCATTCCAATCACCAACCCGAGGAAAAGAATCGCGGTGGGATCGTTCACCGACGACTCAAATTCCAGCAGGGCTGAGAGACGGGCCGGCACGAGATGGCGCACATCCCGAAGAACACTCAAGGTGGCGCCGGCATCGGTCGAGCCCAGACAGGCGGCGATCAGCATGCCGACAGCAAGCGGGACTTGGCTGAAACCCAGCTGAATGCTGGACGCCGTTGGCGAAGCCACGAACCAGATGAACAGGCCAAGCAAGGTGGATGACACGATCACCCCGCCGAGGGCCAAGGTCAACCCATAGCTCAGAAAGCCTCGAATTGAGCTGAGATCAGTTTTCAGGCCTGCATAAAAAAGCAGCAGGCAAAGACTGAGAATGTGAATCCGCTCAATGGTATGCGCATCAATTAAAGGCGTACCAGGGTTGATGGCCAGACCCATCAGCAGCACGCCAAGAATGGCCGGTACGCCAATCTTTAGCGAAAATTTGCTGATTGCCAGAGTGCCAGTAAAAATTACCCCCAGCACCAACATCACAACCGGCAGTGGTATATCGGGCCTGGGATTCGGCAGATTCGTCAGTGGTCCACCGACTGCCCCCAGCAGGGGCATCAGGGCAGCAGTCAGGATCACAGCGCTGAGATTCCGTTATCGGGATT
>JBEDAU010000193.1:0-9158 GCA_041177605.1 Cyanobacteriota bacterium
TATCTGATCGGCGCTGTCGGGATCGGCGTCACCAGCAGTGAGGCCAAACGCAAGATTCAGGATGGCGGCGTGCGCCTGGATGGCGAGAAACTCCTGGATCCCAACCAGGTGTTCACCGGCCCGGAGGAGCTGGCGGGCAAGGTGCTGCAGCTGGGCAAGAAGACGTTCCGCCGTCTGGTGCAGCCATGAGCCCGTCGTCTGCGTTGCACCCCGGCGCCGGCCCAGCCGCCGATCGGATCATCGTGGCGCTCGATGGCATGGGGGGTGATCAGGCGCTGGCCCTGGCCCGGGCCGTGCCGGAGCTGCGCTGGGTGAAGGTGGGGCTGGAGTTGTTCACAGCGGCCGGCCCTGATGTGGTGCGGCGGCTGCGGGATCAGGGCAAGCGGGTGTTCCTCGATCTCAAGTTCCACGACATCCCGGCCACCATGGCTGGAGCCTGCCGCAGTGCCGCCCGGCTCGGAGCCGAACTGATCACCGTGCACGCCTGCGCCGGCAGCGAGGCCCTGGGCCAGGCCCAGGACGCCGCCCGGGAGGCGGCGGCTGCGGCGGGCCTGCCGGCCCCCACGCTCCTTGCCGTCACCGTGCTCACCAGCTGGGAGCCCGCTCGCTTCGCCCGGGAACTGGCGATTGCCGAGCCGGTGGAGGCCTATGTGCCGCGCCTGGCCCAGCTGGCGGCCACCGCCGGCATCGGCGGCTGCGTGTGCTCGCCCCTGGAGGTGGCGGTGCTGCGGGCCGCCCATCCCGAGCCCTTTGCCCTGGTGACCCCCGGCATCCGGCCGGCCGGGGCGCCCCGGGGCGACCAGCAGCGGGTGATGACCCCGGCTGCTGCAGTCGCCGCTGGGGCCAGCCAGCTGGTGGTGGGCCGGCCGATCACCCAGGCGGCCGATCCGGCCCTGGCGTTCGCCGATCTCTGCGCTGAGCTGGGGGCCTGAGCCCTGCTGCTGCGCAGCTGCTACCCCCTGGACCCATGCCCTGGTTCGTGAAGCTGGAGGAGGGACTCGTGCCCAAGCCCGAGTTTGATCGCGTGGTGCCGGAGCACCTGGCCTGGCTGGCGGAGCTGGAGCGCGCCGGCCACCGGCCCGTGAGCGGCTACTGGGCAGACCGCAAGGGCCGCAGCGGGGAGGGCGCCGGAGGCATGTTGCTGTTCTCGGCGGAGAGCTGGGAGCAGGCCCAGGCCCTGGTGCAAGGCGATCCGTTGATTCGCCGGGGCTGTGTGCGCTGGACCCTGCACCAGTGGCAGCCGGTGTTCGGGCAGCCCGGTTGCGCCCTCGAATCCCCGGCTCGCCGGCCCTCCTGAGGCCGGCTGCGAATCAGGAGTGAAACAGCAGCACCAGCCCGGAGCTCAGCTGGTGAAACTCCCGCTCTTCCCGGCTCAGGTCCAGACCCACCTGCAGCCCTTCCTTGAGGGCATCCTCAAAGGGGGGGGTGGAAGGGGCGGAGCCCGCCTGCCAGAGGGCGGCGATCCCCACGGGCGTGGCGTGCCAGCGGAAGCAGGGGGTCAATCCGATCTCCGGCTCCAGCAGGGCTTCTTCCAACAGTTCGCGAATGGGCATGGGCCGAGCAACGTGCCCGCAGCTTCGGTATCCCCTCCGGGGCCTGCAATCAGCTGAGAGTTTTCGTGATGATCTCCAGCCCGCTGGCCAGTGTCCCGACCAGCCCCCCGCTGGCCGCCAGCCAGAGCAGTTCCAGGCGTTGGCTCATGGCCAGCATGCGCTCCACGGTCGCCCGATCCGGGGCGCGCTGGCCCGGGGCCAGCAGGGGTTTCGGCCGGGGGATGCCGCTGTAATGGTTGAGGCCGCCCAGCTGCACGCCGCTCGCGTGGGCATAGGCCGCCTGGGAGAGCCCCGCGTTCGGGGAGGGATCGGGGCGGCCGTCTCGCCAGCTGTGCCGCACCTGGCGCCACCAGGAGCGGGGCGGCGGCGGGGGCCACGTCTGCACCAGCGGCAGGCTGAGGCTCACCAGCCTGCACGGCAGCCACACCAGCAGGTCGTCGAGCCGGGCGCCGGCGGTGCCCAGCCAGCGCAGGCGCCCGCTGCGGTAGCCCAGCATCGAATCCAGGGTGCTGGCGGCCTTGAAGCTCCAGGCCAGGGCCAGGGGGCCGGGGCCCCCCAGCCAGCCCAGGGCCCAGAGGCCAGCCCCGGCCAGCATCCAGAACAGCGGCGCGAACAGGCCATCCACCGCGTTTTCGCTGGCGGTTTCGGCCAGGGCCCGCAGGATGCCGGACCGATCCAGCCGGTCGGTGTCGCGGCCCACGATCCAGGCCAGTTGTTGGCGTGCGTGGCTGAGATCGGGATCGCTCCTGCCGGCCGGGGTGGGCGCGCCCGCCTGCAGCGCCTCCCCCTGCACCGGCAGGGCCTGCAACACGGCCCGCACAGCCTGCTCCAGGCTGCGCCCCGCCAGGGCACTGGCCAGACCGGAGGTGAGCAGGCCGAAGCCCGCCCAGGCCCAGCCGCCCGGTGCTCCGGTGCCGGCCAGCGCCAGGCGCTCGATGCCCCAGCCCGCCGCTCCGCTCGCCCCCACCAGCACCCCGGCCAGCAGGCCGCCTCCCAGCCTCAGGGCCCAGGGGCGGTCTCCAGCCAGGGCCTCCACCTGGTTGCGCAGGTGCTGGATCGCCCAGCCCATCACCACCACCGGGTGCAGGCACCAGCGGGGGTCCCCCACCAGTCGGTCGAGGCCGCAGGCCAGGGCCACGGGCAGGAACGCCAGCAGAGCGGGGTGGAGCCCCAGCAGCGGCTCCACTCCGGTTTCGGTCACGGTGGTGAGCAGCCCGGTCCTGCCCAGGGTCATCGGTGGACGGGGCTGCGGGCTCAGACGTTGGCCGTCTGGCCTCAGGCGCTCTTCAGCCAGGAGAACATCGCGCGCAGGCCCTTGCCCACCTGCTCGATCGGATGGGCGGCATCGCGCTCGCGGATCTTCGCCATCTCCGGCTTGCCGGCCTCGCACTCGGCCACGAAGTTGCGGGCGAAGGTGCCGTCCTGGATGTCGGCCAGGATGCGCTTCATCTCGGCCTTGGTGTCGGCGGTGATCAGGCGCGGGCCGCTCACGTAGTCGCCGTATTCAGCGGTATTGGAGATGGAGTCGCGCATGGCGGTGAGGCCGCCCTTCACCATCAGATCCACGATCAGCTTCACCTCGTGCAGGCACTCGAAGTAGGCCAGCTCGGGCTGGTAACCCGCTTCCACCAGGGTCTCGAAACCGGCCTTCACCAGCTCGGAGAGGCCGCCGCAGAGCACGGCCTGCTCCCCGAACAGGTCGGTCTCGGTCTCTTCCTTGAAATTGGTCTCGAGGATGCCGGCGCGGGTACCACCGATCGCCTTGGCGTAGGCCATGGCCAGGGCGCGGGCGTTGCCGGAGGCGTCCTGGTGGATGGCGAACAGGGCAGGCACGCCCTGGCCGTTCTGGTACTCCCAGCGCACGGTGTGGCCGGGGCCCTTCGGCGCGATCATCACCACGTCGACGTCGGCGGGGGGCTTGATCAGCTCGAAGCGGATGTTGAAGCCGTGGGCGAAGCTGAGCACCTTGCCGGCGCTCAGGTGCGGGGCGATCTCCTTGTCGTAGACGGCCTTCTGGAATTCGTCGGGCAGCAGCACCATGATCCAGTCGGCCTTGGCGCAGGCATCGCTGACGCTCAGCACCTCCAGCCCATCCGCGCGGGCCTTGTCGGCGGAGCGGCTGCCCTCGTAGAGGCCCACCACCACGTTCACGCCGCTGTCCTTGAGGTTGAGGGCGTGGGCATGGCCCTGGGAGCCGTAGCCGATGATGGCCACCGTCTTGCCATTCAGCAGGCTGAGATCGGCGTCGGCGTCGTAGTAGAGCTGGGCCATCGAGGCGTCGGTACAGGGCTGGGCAAGGGTGGAGCTTACGCAAGGGCCTGCCCGTCGCCGTCAGCCCGCAGCCATCAACAGGCAGCCGCGGTGCACCGGCCAGGTCGGATCAGGCTTCGCTGGGATGGGCGATCACCCGGTCGATCAGTCCGTAATCCCTGGCTTCGGCAGCGCTCATGAAGTAGTCGCGGTCGGTGTCCTTCTCGATCTTCTCGAAGGGCTGGCCGGTCATCTCCGCCATCGAGCGGTTGAGCATGTCCTTGATGCGCAGAATTTCGCGCGCCTCGATCTCAATGTCGCTGGCCTGGCGGCGGCTGGTGCCCCCCAGGGGCTGGTGGATCATGATGCGGCTGTGGGGCAGGGCCAGCCGCTTGCCCTTGGTGCCGGCGCCCAGCAGAAATGCCCCCATCGAGGCGGCCAGGCCCACGCAGATCGTCACCACGTCACTCTTGACGTACTGCATGGTGTCGTAGATCGCCAGGCCGGCCGTCACCGAGCCGCCGGGAGAGTTGATGTAGAGGTAGATCGGCTTGGAGTTGTCTTCCGAGTCGAGATAGAGCATCTGCGCCACCAGGGCGTTGGCCACGGCGTCGTTGACCTCCGAGCCCAGGAAGAGAATCCGCTCCACACCGAGCCGGGTGTAGATGTCGACCCAGCGCTCGTACTGGCTGCCGGGCAGGCGGTAGGGAACGCTGGGGGTGCCGATGGGCATGGGTGGGTGGAGGTGCGGGGCAGGTGAGGTGGTTGGCGCTGGCGCCGGGAGCGACCGGGGCGCTGGATCGATGGATCGGTGGATCAGCCGATGCCGGCTGGGCTGCGGCTCTCGGCCAGGGCCGGCCCGCCGGGGAGGTCCTTCTGGCTGCTGAGCACCCGGTCGATCAGGCCGTAATCCCTGGCCTCCTCGGCGGTGAGGTAGGTCATGCGGTCGGAGTCCTTGGCCAGCTGCTCCACGCTCTTGCCGGTGTTCTCGGCCAGCATCTCCAGCATGGTGTGCTTGTTGTGCAGCACTTCCTTGGCCCGGATCTGGATGTCGGTGGCCTGCCCCTGGGCGCCGCTGCGGGGCTGGTGCAGCACGATCGAGGCATGGGGCAGGGCGGCCCGATGCCCTTTGGTGCCGGCGCTGAGGATCATGGCCGCCGTGCCCATGGCCTGGCCAATGCAGATGGTGTGCACCGGCGGTTTCACGTAGCGGATGGTGTCGCAGATCGCGAAGGCCTCGGTTTCAAAGCCAATCGCATCACCTGAGTACCAGGACGTACCGGTGGAATTGATGTAGAAAAAGATCGGTTTTTCTGGGTTGTCGAATTCCAGATAGAGCAGCTGGGCGATGATCAATTCGGTCACGTCGATGCCCATCTGGCGCTTGGCATCGTCGTCACTGAACAGGGGCAGACCCAGATACACGATGCGCTCCTTGAGCAGCA
The DNA here is from genome assembly GCA_041177605.1 of Cyanobacteriota bacterium. Taxonomy (GTDB): domain Bacteria; phylum Cyanobacteriota; class Cyanobacteriia; order PCC-6307; family Cyanobiaceae; genus NIES-981. The sequence continues at coordinate 5,249 of JBEDAU010000193.1, forward strand.
GCGAGGGCAGGTCGGGGGGCGGGGTGCGCAGCACGGCAGAGTCGCCGTAGTAGGGAGCTGACACCGACATCCGCAGAGCTCGCTTGGGCACTGAACCGGAGCCTAGCGGGGGGCCTTGGGTTTGCGCTTGGTCGACGCGGCGGCAGGGTCGGCGGCGGAGCTGCCGTCCGGGCGGCCGAGCTCGGTGCGGGCAAACACAATCCGGCCGGTGGGGTTCTGGAGGGCGCCGGTCACGATCACGCCGATGCGCTCGCCGATCCGCTGGCGTGCCCCCTCAACCACCACCATGGTGCCGTCGTCGAGGTAGCCCACCCCCTGATCCGCCTCTTTGCCCTCCCGGGCGATCTTGAGCTGCAGCTCGTCGCCCGGTTGCACCTCGGGCCGCAGGGCCATCACCAGTTCACTGAGGTTGAGCACGCGCAGCTCTTGCACCTCCGCCACCTTGGCCAGGTTGTAGTCGGCGGTGAGCAGGGTGCCGCCGGTGTCGGCGGTGAGGCGGAGCAGCTTGTCGTCGACGCCGTTGCCCTCGTAGCGGGTGCTGTTCACCACCAGGCGCCGGCCGTACTGCTCCCGCAGCTCGCTGAGCAGCTTGAGGCCGCGGCGGCCCCGGCCCCGCTTTTCACCGTTGCTCGAATCGGCCAGGGTCTGCAGTTCGTCGATCACGCACTGGGCCACGATCACCTGGCCCTCCAGCAGGCCGGAATCCAGCAGGCCGCGGATGCGGCCGTCGATGATCACGCTGGTGTCGAGAATCTTGGCGCTGGCGGGCTGCAGCACCCCTTCGGCCACCAGCAGGGCTTCGGCGTTGCCGGGGGAGAACAGGCGCAGCAGCGTGCGGCCGTGCACCTCGGCCAGGTTGTAGCCCGAGACGCCGAAGAACACGTTGCTCAGCACCGCCGCCAGCGGCTTGACGAACACCACCTCCCAGGGGAGCGGCAGCAGCAGGATGGGGGCCAGCAGCAGGTTGGCCACCAGCAGGCCCAGGATCAGCCCCACCGCCCGGCTGATCAGCAGGTCGGTGGGCATCGAGCGCACCTGGGCCATCAGCCGCCGGCGCAGCTGGCCGAAGAAGAAGCCAGCCAGCAGCCCGAAGAAGGCGCCGAAGCCCGCCAGCACCGTGCGCAGCCCCTCGGGGTTGGTCACCTCCACCAGCAGCGGTTCCGGCAGCAGGTCGACCCCGAGCCACCCGGCTGCGGCACCGGAGACCAGGAACAGGATCAGGATGAGGGCGTCCACCATGCCTGTTGTGGGGCCGTCCCGATCCACTCAGCCAGGCAGCATGCCTGATCCCGGCCCATCTGGCCGGATGGGGTAACCGCACCTGTAACGCCCCGTTCATGCTCCAGCCCTTGACCTGGCCTCCTCGCAGCGCCTACCTGCACATTCCCTTCTGCCATCGGCGCTGCTACTACTGCGATTTCGCGGTGGTGCCCCTGGGCGATCGGGCCGGGGCTGAGCCGGGGGCGCCGGGCTCGGCCTCGATTGCGGCCTATCTGGCTTTGCTGCAGCGGGAGATCGCCAGCGCCCCGCCAGGGCCACCGCTGAGCACGGTGTACCTGGGTGGCGGGACGCCATCGCTGCTCCTGCCCGGGCAGGTGGGCGGATTGCTGGAGGCCCTGGCCGGTCGCTATGGCCTTGCCCCCGGGGCGGAGGTCACCCTGGAGCTCGATCCAGCCAGTTTTGACCAGTCCCGCCTGGCCGCTTACCTGGCCGCCGGGGTGAACCGGGTGAGCCTGGGTGGCCAGAGTTTTGACGACGCGGTGCTGGCCGCCCTGGGGCGCCGCCACCGGGGGGCCGATCTGGTGGAGGCGGCCGGTTGGCTGGCCCAGGCCCGGCACCAGGGTCGGCTCGCCAGCTGGAGCCTGGATCTGATTCAGGCGGTTCCCGCCCAGACCACTGCGCTCTGGCGCGAGCAGCTGCGCCAGGCCGTCGCACTGGGCCCGCCCCACCTCTCGGTGTACGACCTCTCGATCGAGCCGGGCACGGTGCTGGCCTGGCGCGAGCAGCGCGGCGAGCTCGAGCTCCCCGATGCCGAGCTGGCCGCCGATCTGATGGAGCTCACCGCGCGGGTTCTGGGCGGCTCTGGCTACGGCCACTATGAGATCTCCAACTACGCCCTGCCTGGCCACGCCTCCCGCCACAACCGGATGTACTGGAGCGGTGCCGGCTGGTGGGGGTTCGGGCTGGGAGCCACCGCGGCGCCCTGGGGGCAGCGCCTGGCCAGGCCCCGCACCCGCGAGGGCTATCGCCAGTGGCTGGAGCAGAGCGCGCTGCTGCCGGCGCCGAGCTCTGGGCCGAATCCGGCGGAGTGGCTGGAAGATCAGTGGATCGTGGGGCTGCGCCGGCGCGAGGGGGTGCGGCCCCTGGAGCTGCTCACCGCCGCCGGCCTGGCCCCGGCGACAGCCGAGCGGGCGCTGGCCGATCTGGCGAGCCGGCTTGAGGGCTTCTGTCGCAGCGGCGTGCTGCTGCTGGAGGGCTGCCGCTGGCGCCTCAGCGATCCCGCCGGCCTGGCCCTCAGCAATGCGGTGCTGCGGGAGTGTCTGCTGTGGTGGGAGCACTGGCGCTCGGATGGCGCTGCTGGGCCAGCCAACCCTGCAGGGCCTGCACCGCCAGGCTGCGACCCGGCAGCAGCGGCGGGCTGAAGGGGGGCTGCTCGCTGGTCAGGCCCAGCAGATCGGCTGTGACACGGACCTGGCCATCGCATCCCGCCCCGGCGCCGATGCCGATCACCGGGATCGCCAGGGCCTGGCTGGCCTGGGCGGCCAGATCGGCCGGAACGTGCTCCAGCACCACGGCAAAACAGCCCGCCTGGGCCAGCTCCCGCGTCTGGCGCAGCAGCCGCTCGCGGCTGGCTGGATCGTTGCCCTGGCGCCGATAGCCCAGCCGGTGCACCGACTGGGGCGTCAGACCCACGTGGCCCATCACGGGGATCCCGCAGCGCACCAGGCGATCGATCACCGCCAGGGTTTCCGGCTCGGCCCCCTCCAGCTTCACGCCCGCGGCCGGGGATTCCTTCAGCACCCGTCCGGCCGCCGCCACCGCCTGATCGAGGCCGCACTGGTAGCTGAGGAACGGCAGGTCGGTGATCAGCAGCGGCTCCTGACCCGGCGGGCACACGCTGGCGATGCCCCGGGCCGTGGCCCTGGTGTGGTGCAGCATCTCGTCCAGGGTCACCGGCAGGGTGGTGGCGTGGCCGAGCACGGTCATCGCCAGGGAATCGCCCACCAGCACCAGATCCACGCCCGCTTCGGCCACGATCGCTCCCGACAGGGCATCCCAGGCGGTGAGCGCCGTGATCGGCAGGGATGCCTGCTTGCGGCGGCTCAGATCCGCAGGGCGCAGGGGCACGGCAGAAGCGACGGGTGGGTTCATTGCTAGCATCCGCGCGACTCGGACCCATGCGGCTCCGACGCCCAAATCTGGTCAGGACCGGAAGGGAGCAGCCACACGGGATGCTCAGGGCAGGCGTGGACTCCGGGTCACCCCAATGGTCAAACACGGTTCCAATCCAGTTGCCTCCATTCCAGATGCCTCCCCCATGACGTGAGGCAGCTGCAGAAGGAGAGAGCCAAGCCACTGGTTGCGGCCCGAAATCTGGCTGCGGCCTGAGGCTGGAGCCCCCAGCCAGGTGGAGCCACCCCTGCTGTCCCGCGGGTGCTGAACCGGCCGGTGCTGATCCAGTCTTGCCTGACCCGGCAGGCGGGAGGCCTCATCGGGAGCCAGTCCGCCAGAGGGGCAGCGCCCCTGCACAGGCAGGACGCCCTTCGCGGCTGGCTCGGGGGCAACGGCAGCCGAGCCGGTGTGGGCTCAGCTCTCCGCTTCGCTGCGGTTCTGGCGGTTGAGCAGGAAGGGAGGGATCCGCACGTCCCTGGTGTCGGAACTGACCGTGGACGGGGGAGGGGTGCTGGGG
>JBEDAU010000194.1:0-8522 GCA_041177605.1 Cyanobacteriota bacterium
CCGCTGATCCGCTTCACGCTGCTGGCGCTCTACCTGGCCCTGGCCGCACCCCTGCCCTGGCTGGCCCCCAGCGGGCTGCGGGCCCCGCTCTGGCTGGCCCTGGCCGCCGGCCTGGGGCTGGTGTGGGCCGCCACCAGCGAACAGGTGCAGCTCTCGGCCAGTGGCATTCGGGTGGGCCATCCCAGCTGGTGCGCCTGGCTGCTGCGCCGGGGCTGGACGCTCGACTGGCAGGCGATCAAGGCGATCACCCCGGTGGCCACCAGCCAGGGCGGGCGGGTGTTCTACCTGCGCAGCGGCGAGCGTGCCTACTTGCTCCCCCAGCGGATCGCCGGCTTCGAACGGTTCCTGGCCCGCCTGGAGCGGGAAACGGGCCTCGACACCGGCACCATCGGCCGGATCAGCCCGCCCTGGACCTACCAGCTGCTGGCAGGGCTGAGTGCAGCCATGCTGCTGGGGGAGCTGGCCTGGGGGGTCGTGCTGCTGTGGGCTTGAAACCCCGGCAGCAGGCCTGGAGGTTCAGGTGGGAGAGAGGGAATTGAGAGGACCGGCCACCGCAGGTGCGGTGGGCACGGCAGCGGCATCCTCGGCATCCGGCAGGTTGTCGAGGCTGAAGCGGTAACCCTGCTGGCGCATGGTCTCAATGCCGCCGCCCTCCCCCAGGCCGGCCTGTTCGAGCTTGCGGCGTAGGGTGAGCACCTGGGTGTCGACCGAGCGCGGCCCACCGCTGAAGGGCGGCCAGGCCATGCGCAGCAGCTCTTGCCGGCTGCGCACCACCCCCGGGGGCATCAGCAGGGCGCAGAGCAGGGCAAACTCGCGCGGGCTCAGCTCCACGGGCCGATCGCGCAGGGTCACCTGGCGCAGCAGCAGGTGCACCTCCAGCGGACCCACGCAGACCCGCTCCTGCAGGCCGCTGCCGCTGCGCCGCAGCAGCGTGCGGCAGCGGGCAGCCAGTTCCTCCAGGCCGAAGGGCTTGCGCAACACGTCGTCGGCACCGGCATCCAGCAGGCTCACCACTGGCTCCGAACCGGTGCGGGCGGTGAGCACCATCACCGCACAACGCAACTGGGCAGCCAGCCGCAGGGCACTGCTCTCATCCAGCAGTTCGGCGCTGATCAACAGGTCAGGTCCCTGCTCGGCACACACTTCGAGCGCCTCGCGGGCCGTGGCCACGGCTGCCGCCAGGTGGCCGTCCTGGCGCAGACGCTGGGCCAGCACCGTGCGCAGGGTGGCGTGGGGCTCCACCACCAGCACCCGTTTGGGCGGATGACCGATCTGGGCTGGGGTGGCATGGACCATGGGCATAGACCCTGCACGCCCCCAAATTAAGGGCCCTGGCCAGGCCCCCGCGTATCAGGGGCTGCCTTTTGCAACGGGATCGGTGGTAAGGGGGCCGTTGGCCAGGGTCGCGGGATCGGACGGGGCGAGTCAGAATGGGGCCACGCATGATCCGGCCATGACTGCGCTCCAGAACCCGGAGGCGATCCGTCACTTCCAGTCGCTCTGCGATGCCTGCCAGGAGCTGGCCAACCGCTACCACGGCCCCTCGGAGTTGCGGCTCTATGCCGACGGCTACCTGCACGCCCTGCGCCGCACCGCCGTGCTCGATCCGATCAGCCAGCGCCGGCTCGAGGAGCTGGTCGACCGCTGGATCCTGGACCCCTCCAGCTTCCTGGGCCCGGGCGGCGACCCGAGCACCCTCTACGAGACGGGCCGCAACTGAGGGCTGACCCGGCTCAGCTGGCCAGGGCCACCTCGAGCTTCTCGCGCAGCTCACCGGAGTTGTACATCTCGATCAGGATGTCGGAGCCGCCGATGAATTCTCCCTTCACGTAGACCTGGGGAATCGTGGGCCACTCCGAATAGTCCTTGATGCCCTGACGGATCTCCATGTCGGAGAGCACGTCAAAGGTCTCGAAGGGCATCCCCAGGGAGTGGAGGATCTGCACCACGTTGTTGGAGAAGCCGCACTGGGGCATGAGCTTGCTGCCCTTCATGAACACGAAGATCGGGCTGCTGGCGATCAGGGCCTCGATGCGCGTGCGGGTGCTGGCGTCCATGGGGTTCAGGCGGATGGAAGAGGGAAAGGGGGGATCAGACGGGTGTAGACGTCTGCAGGGCCAGGGCATGGATGGCCTCGCTGGCCAGCTCCTGGCGGAGGGCGCCATACACCAGCTGGTGCTGCCGAACCCGGCTGAGGCCATCGAAGGCGGTCGACACCACCCGGACCTGCAGGTGATCACCGCCACCGGTGAGGTCCTCGACCTCCACCGCGGCGTCGGGGAGGGCGCGGCTGATCGCCGCCTTCACCTGGTCGGGATGCACCATCAGCCGGGCACGCACTGGCCGGAATCTAAAAGTGAGGCCGCTCAGTTGGGGGCTGGGGCTCCGGCGGCATAGGGGGTGGCGGCGAAGCCGATCTCCACCAGGTTCTGGTAGGCCTTGCGACCGGTGTCGCTGGCCGGGGTCATCACCTTCACCACCTCCACCAGCAGGGGCACGGCCACCTCCGGCTGGTTCTGGCGCCGGAACACCGCCGCCAGGCGCAGGTTGGCCTCCGAGAGCAGCTCCAGGGCCTCGCGACCCTTCTGATCCATCTCCCGCGGGATACGGGCATCGAGGCCGCGGAAGGAGCCGCTCAGATCCCGGTAGAACCCCAGCAGCTTGCGGCAGTAGTCGCGGGCCTGGTCATACAGCCGACGGGCCTCCGCCAGGTTGCCGGCGGCCGCCGCCGCATCGCCCCGCGCCAGCAGGTTGCGCACAGCCGCGAGGTTCAGGGGGCTGCCGGCTGACTCCAGAGCCCGCTGGGGATCCTGCTGGGCACGCAGGGGAGCGGTGAGGCATGGCCCCAGCGTGGCCAGGGCCAGCAGGCAGCCGAGGGCCACTGGGCGGGTGAGCGAGGGAAGCCTGGGCACGGAGACGGCACTGACCTCCCCAGACTCTAGGCCTGGTCTGAACGCAGCCCCGGCAGGGCCAGGGCATGGCTGGCCCGCTCCTCTTCGGCGGCCATGGCCGCCGCCAGCCGATGGGTGAAGGCCACGGCGGCCCGGCGCCCATCGCCCTGGGCAGGCGTCTCGATCCGCAGGGGCTCGCCAATGCTCAGCGCCGCCCGCTGGCCGGGCCGGGGCCAGGGCAGGTCGTAGGCGATGCCCACCGGCAGCACCGGCACCGCGACCCCTTTGCTGGCCGCCAGCAGGGCCAGCCGCGCCAGCCCCTGGTGCAGGCGCGGCGCCTGGCCCTCCCGGCTGCGCTGGCGCCGGATCTCCCCCTCCGGAAACACCACCAGCTGCTCGCCCGCCGCCAGCAGATCGAGGGCGTAGCGCAGGCTCAGCAGGGAGGGCCGGGCCTGGTTCACGGGAAAGCAGCCCAACCGGTGCAGGAGCCAGCCCTGCACGCCCCGCATCTCATCCAGCGTGACCATGAAGCGGCAGTCGCGGCCCGTGACCCGCCGGCCAGCGGCGTGGGGCAGCAGCAGGGCATCCCAGCGGGCCTTGTGGGTGGGCGCCAGCAACGCCGGTCCGAGGGTGGGCAGCCAATGGCGGCCCAACACCTCGATGCGGCGGAAGTAGGCCGGCAGCACCAGGTCCTGGGTGAGCACCATCGCCACTGGGGCCAGCCAGGGGCTGATGCCGGTGCCCAGCCCCCGCTCGCGCCGCTCCCGGCCCGCCGCCACCTCCAGCCGAGGGGTCGATCGGGCCGGCGGCGACCCCAAGGCGCGAGCACTGTTCACAGCCTCAGACGCTAAGCAGCGGGGATGGCTCCTGACGGCGCCGTCGGGCAGTTGGCGGAGCGGCGCAACCCCCTGGTCTCCATAGGATCCCGGGGTGCAACCGCCCGCCATGGCCAGCCTCGGCGTCAACATCGACCACATCGCCAACGTGCGCCAGGCCCGCCGCACGGTGGAGCCCGACCCGGTCACCTACGCCCTGCTGGCCGAACTCGGAGGCGCCGACGGCATCACGGTGCATCTGCGCGAAGACCGGCGCCACATCCAGGACCGCGACGTGGAGCTGCTGCGCCAGACCGTGCGCAGCCGCCTCAACCTGGAGATGGCCGCCACGGCCGAGATGGAGGCGATCGCCCTGCGCATCCGGCCCGACATGGTCACCCTGGTGCCCGAAAAGCGCCAGGAGGTGACCACCGAGGGGGGTCTGGATGTGGCCGGCCAGCAGGAGAGCCTCACCGCCCTGGTGGGCCGGCTGCAGGCGGCCGGCATCGCCGTGAGCCTGTTCGTGGATGCCGACGCAGCCCAGCTGGAGGCCAGCGCCGCCAGCGGCGCCCGCTGGGTGGAGCTGCACACCGGCACCTACGCCGAGGCCGACTGGAACGCCCAGCCACGCGAACTGGCCCGGCTCAGCGAGGGCAGCTTCATCGCCCGCAGCCTGGGCCTGCGGGTGAATGCCGGCCACGGCCTCACCTATCAGAACGTGGAACCCGTGGCGGCCCTCGAGGGCATGGAGGAGCTCAACATCGGTCACACGATCGTGGCCCGGGCCCTGGCCGTGGGCCTGGAGCAGGCGGTTCGGGAGATGAAGGCGCTGGTTCAGAATCCCCGCCGCGACCTCCTGTTCGGCAGCACCCGCCCATGACCACCTACCACTTCGTGGCCGCCAGCGAGCGCTTCCTCACCGAGGAGGAGCCCCTTGAGGAGGTGCTGCGCGAGCGCGTCCGCAACTACGGCGAGACCGGCAAGGCGATCGACTTCTGGCTGGTGCGGCGGCCCGCCTTCCTTGACGCTCCTGAGCTGGCGGGCCAGCTGGCCGCGGTGCCCCGGCCCGCCGCCGCGGTGGTCTCCACCGACGAAAAGTTCATCACCTTCCTGAAGCTGCGGCTGGAATTCGTGGCGCAGGGCCGCTTCGAGGCCCCCAGTGCCGCCATCGCCGACCCCCTGGCCAGCGCCGGCTGAGCCCGGCCGGCCGGGCACGCTCCACCGCGGCAGCCTCCCCCTAAAAGAGCCCGAGGAACTTGCGGCGTTCGCCGGGAGCCGGCTCCGCCCGCCCCTGGCCGCCGTCCTGCTGGTAGCGGGGCTTGTTGTCCCCGATGGTGAGCACCGCTTCCTTGTTCTTCCACCACACCCAGTCGCGGATCGGGGGCGTGTTGGCCAGCTGGTCCCGGGTGAGGCCCAGCCCCAGCTTGGCCGAGGCGTCGAGCAGCACATCGAGCATCTCCTCGCCATTGCTGCAACGGGCCAGGGCCTCGTTGGTGCGCTGGGCGCCATTGAGCGCCTTCACCAGGGCGTTGATCCGCTGGCTCACCGGCAACGACTGAAGATCCATGGCGCCCATTGGCCTCTGGCCGGACCGTACCAGCGCTGTTCGGCCCTGGGGGCTGACAAGCCGCGCTTTGAAAGGCAAGACTGACGGCAACGCGATGGACCGATGACGTCCCAGTCCCGTCCCAGCCACCATTGGGTGATCGGGGACGTCCATGGTTGCGCCGACTCCCTGCGGGCCCTGGTGGCCCTGTTGCCGGAGCAGGACCGGCTGGTGCTCTGCGGTGATGTGATCAACCGCGGACCACGCATCCTGGAGACCATGGAGCTGGCCTGGACCCTGGTGGCCGGCGGTCGGGCGGTGTGGCTCCAGGGCAACCACGAGGCCGAGCTGGTGCGGGCCCTGCACCAGGGCAACTGGCGCGCCCTGCAGGCCCTGGCCGGCTGCGACACCTACCGCCAGCTCGGCGATCGCCAGTGCCGGCAGTGGCTGGAGCGGCTGGAGCAGCTGCCGCTCACCTATGGGGCCGAGGGCTGGGTGGCCACCCACGCCGGCTTCGATCCCCTCAGCTGGGAGCCCGACCTCAGCATCCGCATGCCCTTCTGGCAGGCCTACGACGGCCGTTTCGGCACCGTGGTGATCGGCCATACCCCGGGCCCCCGGGTGCGCCATCTCGGCCGGATCGTGATGGTCGACACCGGCGCCTGCTACGGCGGCGACCTGTCGGCCTACTGCCCCGAGACCGGCGCGGTACGGGCCGTACCCGGCCTGCGCCAGTCCCATGGCGCCGGCCTGGGCAGCGCCGCCTGGCGGGCAGGCCTGAGCCAACGGCTGGCCGGCACGGCGGGCTGAGCTCAGCCCAGCCCCGCTGAGTCGCGGTCCCGCGACGCCCTCCCTGCACCGCGCCCTCCTTGCTCACCGTCTACCGCAGCAACCGGGCCGAATTCCTCGCCGAGCTCCTGGCGGCCCAGCTGCGCCTGCAGCCCCCCGGGCCGTTCGAGCAGGTGCAGGTGGTGGTGAACACCTGGCCCACCAGCCGCTGGCTGGGTGAACAGCTGGCCGTGGGCCTGGGCGGCATCGCCGCCAACCTGCGCTTCCCGTTCCCCGGCAGCCAGCTGCGCCAGATCGTCAACGCCGTGCTCGGCGATGCGCCGGGGGAACAGGATCCCTGGCGGGCCAGCCAGCTCGTCTGGCCGGTGCTGGAGCTGCTGGGCGAACTGGTGGAGCGGCCCGAGGGCGAGTTGCTGCACCGCTGGCTGGAGCGCCGCGGCGGGGTCCACTGCCGCCAGCTGGAGCTGGCCCGCTGGCAGCTGGGCCGCGCCATCGCCGATGCCCTCGACGACTACGCCCTCTACCGGCCCGAGCTGCTGGCCGCCTGGTGGCACGGGCGGGCAACACCGCCCCTGCCGGCGGCCCTGGCCTGGCAGCCCCTGCTGGTGCAGCTGCTGCGGCAGCGGCTGGGGCAGGCGCCCTTCGGGGTGCGGGTGCTGGCGGCGATCGAGCGCCTGGAGCAGCAGCCCCCCCCGGCCAGCGTCGCCGCGCCGCTGCGGCTGTTCGGGCTCAGCAGCCTGGCGCCGATCCAGGTGCGGCTGCTCCAGGCCCTGGCCGCCCACCGCCCGGTGGAGCTCTACCTGCTCACCCCCTGCCGCGACCTGTGGCAGCGCTGCAGCAACCGCCGCCAGGAGCTCAGCGATCTACTGGCCCTGCGGCAACCCCTGGCCGGGGAATGGCTGTTGACGGCGCCGGGCCTGGAGGGCCGCTTCGGGCGGCTGGGGGCCGAGTTCCAGCAGCTGCTGGAGGGCACCGGGGAGACCGAGCTGGGCCAGTGGGAGGAGCGGGACCTGTTCTTCGCCGCGGCCAGCCAGCACCGCTCCAGCCAGCCCACAGCGGCGGCGGCCGCGCCGCTGCTCAAACAGATCCAGCAGCACCTGGCCGACCCCGACACCCTGCCCCGGCTGGGGCGGGCCCCAGGCGATGACTCCCTGGAGTTCCACAGCTGCCCTGGACGCCTGCGCCAGGTGCAGATCGTGCGAGACCGGATCCTGCAGCTGCTGGCCGCCGACCCCAGCCTCGAGCCGCGGGACGTGCTGGTGATGACACCCCAGGTGGATGCCTACGCCCCCCTGCTGGCGGCCGTGTTCGGCGACAGCACCTCCACCGGCGTGCGACTCGACTGGCGCCTCACGGACCGCAGCCAGCAGGGGGCCGCCAGCATCGCCAGCGGCCTGCTGCAGCTGCTGGCGCTGGCTGGCGAGCGCTTCACCGCCTCCGCCCTGGAGGCCCTGCTGGAATGCCAGCCACTGCAGCAGCGCTTTGGGCTGGAGGGCCCCGAGCTGGCGGCGCTGCACCTGACGCTGCAGCGGGCGGGATTCCGCTGGGGCCTCGATGGCGGCGAACGGGGCGGCAGCGCGACCGGCAGCCTCAGCTGGGCGATCGATCGGCTGCTGCTGGGCCTGGTGCTGCCGGAGACGCCGGGGCTGGCGCCCGCCGACACCGCACCGCTGGCCTGCAGCCACGACCTGGAGCTGCAGGGTCGCTGGCTGCATCTGCTCTGCCGGCTGCGGCACTGGTTGCGGGACCTGCGGCGCCCCCGGACCGTGGCGGCCTGGGCGCCCCTGCTCCTCGCCCTGATCGACGACCTGTTCGGCGAGGGGGGCGAGCAGGCCTGGGAGCGGCCCCAGCTGCTGGCGGCGATCGACGACTGGCAGCAGGCGGCGGTGGGGTGCGCCCTGGAGCTGGCTGCACCGGTGGTGGGGGCGGTGCTGCAGGAGCGGCTCAACGCCGAGTCCGGGCGCTTCGGCCACCGCAGCGGCGCGCTCACGATCAGCGCCCTCGAGCCGATGCGTGCCATCCCCCACCGGGTGGTCGTGCTGATGGGCCTGGAGGCGGCGGCCTTCCCTCGCCAGCGGCAGCGGCCCGGCTTCCACCTGCTGGAACACCAGCGCCAGCTCGGCGATCCCAACCCGGCCGACCAGGACCGCTACGCCCTGCTGGAGGCGGTGCTCTCGGCCCGCGACCACCTGCTGGTGAGCTGGAGCAGCCGGGAGGAGCGCCGGGGTGAAGCACTGCCGCCGGCCACGCCGGTGCGCCAGTGGCTGGCCTGGCTGCAGGAGCAGCTGGGGGCCGGGCCGGCCGCGGGGCTGCTGGTGCAGCACCCCGCCAGCGCCCTGGCCCACGCCAACTTCCTGCCCCAGGCCGAGCGGCCGCCCGCCAGCTGCGATCGGCGCCTGCTGCAGGCCCGCCAGCTGCTCGACCAGCCCCAGCTGCTGCAGCCCCCCAGGCCCCTGGCCTTCAGCCCGTGGGCCGAGGCCC
>JBEDAU010000195.1:0-3863 GCA_041177605.1 Cyanobacteriota bacterium
GTCATGTGGCTCTGCACCGCCGCCGCACCGGCAAACGGCTGTCCGCCGGGCCGGCGGCGGTGCAGAGCCACATGACCAACTCGCGTCTCACCGATCCGGAGGTGCTGGAGGAGCGCTATCCCGTGCGGCCGGATCGCGAAGCGCTCCAGCCGCACCGGATAGCGCTCCTCCAGCACCTCCGGGTCGGTGAGACGCGAGTTGGTCATGTGGCTCTGCACCGCCGCCGCACCGGCAAACGGCTGTCCGCCGGGCCGGCGGCCGGCGCCGCTGCCACCGCAGATCGTTTCGTAGTACTGGCGCTCAGCATTGCCGAAGCTGAGGTTGTTCATCGTGCCCTGGGCCGCCGCCTGCACCCCCAGCGCCAGAAACAGGGCATTGGCCAGGGCCTGGGAGGTCTCCACATTGCCGGCCACCACGGCCGCCGGCGGCCGTGGATTGAGCAGACAACCCTCCGGCACCACCAGCTCCAGCGGCTCGAAGCAACCGGCGTTGAGCGGGATCGCCTCCCCCACCAGGCAGCGAAACCCGTAGAGCACCACCGCCTTGGTGATGGCGAGCGGGGCGTTGCGGTTGCCGGCCTGCTGGAGAGAGCTGCCACTGAGGTCGATCCGGGCACGGCGCCGCTGACGATCGATCGTCACCACCACGGCGATCCGGCTGCCGTCATCGAGCTCCACCAAGGCGCTGCCGCCCTGCAGCCGGGCAATGGCACGGCGCACGGCCTCGGCCGCATTCGCCTGCACATGGCCCATGTACGCCTGCACCTCCGGCAGTCCCTGCTGGCGCACCAGCCGCTCCAGTTCGTCAACCCCGAGCCGGTTGGCCGCCGCCTGAGCGTGCAGGTCGGCCAGCAGCTGCTCCACGTTGCGCACCGGGTAGGGGCCTGCCAGCAGCCGCTCCCGCCAGGCCGGAGCATCGACGTGGCCCTGCACCAGGAAGGGTTCGTGGCGCAGCAGCACCCCCTCCTGCGCGATCGAGCGGCTGAAGGCCGGCATCGAGCCTGGGGTGATGCCCCCCACATCGGCGTGATGGCCCCGGCTGGCCACGTAGAAGCGCGGCCGGGGGCCGCCGGCGAACACCGGCGTGATCGCGGTGATGTCGGGTAGGTGGGTGCCACCGCCATAGGGGTCGTTGCTGAGCACCACATCCCCCGGGCCCAGGGGCGGGCGTTCGCCGCGGGCGATCGCCTCCAGAAGGGCTGTCACGCTCTCGCCCATCGAGCCCAGGTGCACCGGGATGTGGGGAGCGTTGGCCACCAGCCGCCCCTCCCCGTCAAACAGGGCGCAGGAGAAATCCAGCCGCTCGCGGATGTTCACCGAGCGGGCGCTCTGCTGCAGCCGCACCCCCATCTGCTCGGCGATGGCGGCGAAGCGATGGTTGTAGAGCTCGAGCAGCGTGGGATCGGGCTCCAGCGCAGGCGCCGTGGCCCATGCCGCCGCAGCCGCCGCAGCCGCCGGAGCGGGCGAGCCGGGCTGGTGTTCCAGCAGCAGCTCGCCGCCGGCCAGCAGCTGGGCCCGCCAGCCCGGTTCCAGCACCGTGCTGGTGGTGCCCTCCAGCAGCAGCGCCGGACCCACCACCTGCTGGCCGGGGCGCAGCCGGTCCCGCATCAGCAGCGGCACCGGCCGCCAGCCCCCCGGCTCAACCCAGAGCGGCACCTCCCCTGGAGGCTCCATCGACCCGGCCTCGGCGGCGGCCAGCCCCTCCGGGTTCGGAGCCGGGGGTGGGGCCACCTCCAGCAGCAGCCGCTCCACCACCAGGTCGGCGGCGGCCAGGGCGGGGCGGTAGCCGTAGCAGACCCTGTGGCGCTCGGCGAAGGCGACCGCCAGCCGCTCCAGCACTGCCTCTTCTGCCCCATCCGACCCTGGCGCAGCCACCGGCTCCAGGGCCTCCGGCCAGGTCACCTCCAGCCCCTGTTCACTGCCGGCCGGCCGCAGCTCCAGGCGCACCAGGCAGCGCAGTGCTCCTGGATCGCCCTGACCGGCGGGCAGATCCCCCGCCATGCGCAGCTCCTGCTCCGCCTGCTGCCGCAGGTCCTGCAACTGCCGCCGCAACGCCAGCAGCAGCTCGGCCGTGAGCGCCCGGCGCGGTGCCCGCTCCAGCAGCACCCGCTGCTCGGCCAGGCCGATGCCGTAGGCGGAGAGCACCCCGGCCAGCGGATGCAGCAGCACCCGGCCGATGCCCAGCACCTCCGCCAGGCGACAGGCGTGCTGGCCGCCGGCCCCGCCGTAGCTCAGCAGCAGGGCACCACGCAGGTCGTGACCCCGCTGGATCGACACCCGCCGGATCGCCGCCGCCATCCGCTCGATCGCGATGCGCAGCGCCCCGGCCGCCACCTGCTCCGCCGTGGTGCCCGGGGCCGCCGGCGCCATCGCCTCGGCCAGGGCGGCAAAGCACTGCCGCACCGCCGCCAGATCGGCCGGCTGGTCGCCCGTGGGGCCAAACACCGGCGGCAGGGCGAGCACCGGCAGCCGGCCCAGCAGCAGGTTGGCATCGGTGACGGTGGCCGGCCCGCCGCGGCGGTAGGCGGCGGGACCGGGATTGGCGCCGGCCGACTCCGGGCCCACCAGCAGCCGCTGGCCATCGAAGCGCAGGATCGAGCCTCCGCCCGCCGCCACCGTGTGAATCGGCAGCATCGGCGCCTGCAGCCGCAACCCGGCGATCTCCGTCTCCGCCAGCCGCTCCCAGGCCAGATCGCCGCGGCCGGGGTCGAAGTGGAACACGTCGGTGGAGGTGCCACCCATGTCGAAACCCACCACCGGCTGCTGGGGCCATCCGGCCACCGCCAGCGCCCGTTGGGCCACCGCCACGGCGCCCACCATGCCGCCGGCCGGGCCCGACAGGATCGTGTCCTTGGCATGCAGCTGCCGCGGGGCCGCCAGGGCGCCGCTGGAGCGCATCACCCGCAGCCTGGCAGCCGTGCCGGTGCCCAGCTGCAGGGCAGCCTCCACCTGGGCCAGGTAAGTGCGCAGCACCGGTGCCACCGCCGCCTCCACCAGGGTGGTGTGCCCGCGGGGCACCAGCCGGGGCCGGCGGCTCAGCTGATGGGACAGGCTGACCGCCCCGAAGCCCCGCTCCGCCAGCCAGGCCCCCAGCCGGCGCTCATGGACGGGGTTGCGGGTGCTGTGCAGCAGCGCCACCCCACAGCTGTGGTAGCCCGCGGCCCTGGCCGCCTCGAGCTCGGCGGCCAGGGCCCCGTCGAGCTGCAGGGGCTCCAGCTCCAGCCCCTGCGCGTCGAGCCGACCACCCACCTCCACCACCCGCAGGGCCAGGGGCTGCGGCCGCTCGATCGCCAGGGCGAAGATCTCGGGCCGGTGCTGGTCGCCGATGCTGAGCAGGTCGGCGCAGCCGCGGTTGATCAGCAACAGCACCGGCGCGCCGCGGTGCTCCAGCAGGGCGTTGGTGGCCACGGTGGTGCCGAGCCGCACCTCCTCCACCTGCCCGGGGGGGATGGGCTGGCCTGGCGCCAGGCCCAGCAGCTGACGGATCGCCTCCACGGCCGGATCGCCGGGCCGGTCGGGCTGCTCGGAGAGCACCTTGCGCACCCGCAGCCTGCCCTGGGGATCGCAGCCCACCACGTCGGTGAAGGTGCCGCCGCGATCGATCCAGAAGCGCCAGCCTCGCCGCCCAGCCTGCTCCGCCATGGGGCGAGCGTAAGGGGGGCCGGGGCCCGATCAGCCCGGGGGCATGACCACCACCTGGGCAAACACGTTCTGCACCACGAACAGCAGCACATAGGCCAGCAGCGCCGCCAGCACCGGGGTGGTGACCCAGCCGGAGGCGATGCGGGCCAGCACCGTCCAGCGGATCTGGCGCAGGCCACGCCGACCCTGGAGCAGGGCCACGCCCACCACCGCCCCGATCAC
>JBEDAU010000196.1:0-6938 GCA_041177605.1 Cyanobacteriota bacterium
GGCGCAATTTCCAGCAGGCGTTTGCCGCACTGCACGTGGTGGGCGAGCTCGATTTCTTCGGCCGGGGTGAGCAGCGGCACACGGCCAATCGTGCTCAGATACCAGCCGATCGAATCGGCGCCGCCGCGGCTGGCAGAGCGGGCGCCATTGCGGGCGGCCGCCCGCGGGGCCGCACCGGCCGCACGAGTGGAACGCAAACCTGACCGCTCACCACCGCCGGGGCCCGTAGACCCCTTCCCGGCGGGAGCGGAATGCAGAGGTGTCCCCATCACCCCGAGCCTCCGATTGAATTTGGCCGGACGTTAGCACTGAAGCAGCCCCGTCAACGCCAGGAAACCGAAGATTTCCTGTATTGCCGGCCAGCAATCTGTCCAGGTGTGCGGTGGGCTACCTTGCCAAGCCCAACGGCAGGCCGTCGGCGGTCAGCCCGCCCCGCCAGCGCTCCATCAGCGCCAGCTGCACTGAAGTCTGCTCGCCCTCGGGCTGCCGCTGGCTGAACTGGCCATCGCTGTGCATCACCCAGGCGGTGCTGTCGTCGAGATACAGGCGCAGCAACTGCTCCAGCTGACGGCGCAGCTTCTTGTCCTCCACCGGGGCGACAGCCTCGACGCGGCGATCGAGATTGCGCGGCATCCAATCCGCGCTGCCCAGAAACAGCTCAGGCTCGCCGCCGTTGGCAAACCAGAACAAACGGGAATGCTCCAGAAAGCGGCCAATCACGCTATAGACAGAAATGTTTTCGCTCACCCCCGGCAGCCCCGGCCGCAGCGAGCACATGCCGCGGATCACCAGCTCGATCCGCACGCCCGCCTGGGAAGCCTCGTAGAGCAGGGCGATGATCGCCGGATCCACCAGGGCATTCATCTTGGCCCGGATGCGGCCACCCCGGCCGGCCTGGGCAAACTCGATCTCGCGCCGGATCCGCTCCTCGATGCCCTTGCGCAGGGTCACCGGCGCCACCAGCAGTTTGCGGAAGCTCTGCTGTTTGGAGAAGCCGGTGAGGTAGTTGAACAGCTCCACCAGGTCGGCACCGAGGTCATCGCGGCTGCTCAGCAATCCGTAGTCGGTGTAGAGGCTGGATGTCTTGGAGTTGTAGTTGCCGGTGCCGATGTGCACGTAGGTGCGCAGGTTCTGCTTCTCGCGCCGCACCACCAGGATCACCTTGGTGTGGGTTTTCAGCCCCAGCACGCCATACACCACGTGCACCCCCGAGCTCTCCAGCTGGCGGGCCCACTGGATGTTGCTGTCTTCATCAAAGCGGGCCTTGAGTTCCACCAGCGCCATCACCTGCTTGCCCTTCTCGGCAGCCCGGATCAGGGCGGCGATGATCGGTGATCCCTTGCTGGTGCGATACAGCGTCATCTTGATCGCCAGCACATCCGGATCGTCGGCGGCCTGGTTGAGGAATTCCTCCACCGAGGTGGCAAACAGATCGAAGGGATGGTGCAGCAGCACGTCGCGATGGCGCAGTACCCGGAAGATGCTCTCGAACTCCTCGGGTTTGATCGAGCCGTCCTGCAGCTGGCTGCGCTGGGCCCGGGCCAGCGCCTTGCTGGTGCGGCCGGTGTAGGGCCTGTCCTTCAGCTTGGGCAGGGGGATGGCCAGCAGCCCCATCAGGTCATCGAGCCCCAGGGGGCCGTTGATCCGGTAGAGGTCGGCGGGCTCCACGCCGGTGCCCTCGATCAGCTGCTGCACCACCCGCTCGGGCATTTCGTCGGCCACCTCCAGCCGCACCACCTCCCCCCCCAGGCGGCGCTTGCGCAGGCCCTCCTGCAGCGACTCCATCAGGTCGTCGGCCTCCAGGTCCCGCAGCTCCAGGTCGGCATCGCGGGTGATGCGGAAGAAGTAGTGGCCCTCCACGGTCATGCCGGGGAAGAGGAGCTGCAGGTTGAAGGCCACCAGCTGCTCCAGCGGCACGCCCACGAACACCGGCCGTGGTTCGCAGCCGCTCAGCTCGGTGGGGATCGGCACGAAGCGCGGCAGGATCTTCTGCGGCACCTTGATGCGCGCGAACTGCTGCTGGCCCGTATCGGGATCGCTGATCTCAGCCGCCACGTTGAGGCTGAGGTTGCTCATGAACGGGAAGGGGTGGGCCGGATCCACCGCCAGCGGCGTCAGCACCGGAAAGATGGCGCGGCGGAAGTAGTCGTTCGCCCAGTCCCGCTGGGCCGGGTTGAGCTGGCGGTAGTCGAGCAGCTGCACGCCGTACTCGCCCAGCTGGGGCTTGAGAAAGTGGCGGTAGTGCTCCTGCTGCTGGGCCAGCAGGGGACGCAGCTCTTGCTGGATGGCATCGAGCTGCTGGCGGGGGGTGCGGCCGTCGTCGCTCAGTTCGGTGACCCCGGCCTCCAGCTGCGATTTCAGCGAGGCCACGCGAACCATGAAGAATTCGTCGAGGTTGTTGCTGAAGATGGCGCTGAACTTGGCCTGCTCCAGCAGCGGGGTGCGTTCATCCAGGGCCTGGGCCAGCACCCGGCGGTTGAACTGCAGCCAGCTCAGTTCCCGGTTGATGTAGAGCTCCGGGGGCAGGACTGGCTTGCTCATCGGCGCGGCAGGTTCCCAGGTGTGGACCCTAGGACCCTCGTTGCAACTGCTCCCGAATGGGGGTATTGGGGCGCACGCCGCCTTTTTATCCTGATTCCAGAACAGAAGGAGGGCCTGCTGCCATGGCCCACGTCCCTACTCCGGTGGATCCCCGTCTCGGTTCCGATGGCCCCCTGAGCCGCTCCTGCCTGGGGCGCACCTGCATGAAGTGGAGTGCCGACGGGGAGCTCGCCGAGCTCGACTTCCAGCTGGTGCTCGAGCGTCTCGGGGCCGTCGACGCCGCCCTGGGATCCCTGCTGGCCCAGGAGATGGCCAGCCCCAGCTGAGTGCCCCGAGCGCCCGCCGCAGGGGGCTGGCGGCGACTGGTTTCAGGCGCTCGGGCCCAGCTTCTCGGCGCCGAATTCCTCCGCCAGGTCGTCATCGAACTGGTCGGCGGCGCTGGCCACGTTGAGCAGCATGCGCGCGATGGCGCGGGGGGTGAGGTCGATCAGGCTGCGCTCACTGGCCACCACCACCTGGTCGCCGTCGACCCCGATCGAGCAGCCCACCAGGATGCGGTTGAGTTCCAGGCAGCGCCGGTAGAAGGCCAGCAGTTCGCTGCTCGGCAGCCGCAGGATCGCCGCGCTCACCGCCAGGGTGTGCTCCCCCATCACCTCGTTGGGCTGCAGCGCGATCGCCAGCACCGCGCTGCCCACCTGCAGGGTCCAGCTGCTGCCCTCGGCGTCGTCCTCCCGCTGGCCGTCGACCCCCAGCCCCTCCAGCACCTCGTCCACCATGGCGGCATAGTGGCTCAGGGGCCGGGGCTGGCGGCCCGCCAGCACCACCCGGGTGAGCAGGTCGAGCAGGAACTCCTTCATCCCCGCCCGGCCTCCTGCGGCGGCTCCGGCTCGGGTTCCGCAAGCGGCTCCGGCTCTGGTGCTCGTGTTGGTTCTGCTTCGGTGCTCACCAGGGCCAGCAGGCTGCCGCAGTGCCGGCAGTAGCGCCCGGGCGGTGAGCCGTGGCCGCATGCACTGCAATAGAGCTGGTGAGGGTCTGCCGCCAACGCGTCGCGGAGGCTGCGCAGCTTGGCGTACACGATCGGCATCGGGATGGCGAAGCTGACGCCCTCGCAGTCGATCCGGCTGCAGGTCACGATCCCGAGCCATTCGCCCCGGTCGGAGCACACCGGCCCACCGCTGTTGCCCGGGTTGATCGGGGCATCCAGCTGCAGGTAGGTGTGGCCGTCAACGCTGCGATCGCAGCCGCTCACCACCCCCCGGCTGAGGCTGTGCTGCAGGCCCATCGGATGGCCGATCACCAGCACCGTTTCGCCCACCACCGGCCAGCGGCCGCTGGGCACCCGCCCTCCGATCAGCCGATGGCGCTGCTGGGCCAGGGCCGCCTCCAGCAGGGGCGGCTCCAGTTGCAGGAAGGCCAGATCGGCGTCCCGATAGGCGCGCACCACCCGGGCCAGGCCCTGCTCGCCACTGGCCAGGGCCACCTGCACCGTGCTCCAGCCCTCCACCAGGTGGTGGTTGGTCACCGCCAGCCCCGAGCGGCAGAGCAGCAGGCCGGCCCCGCTGCCATCGGGCAGGTCGAGCGCCAGCACCGCCGGGGCCAGGCGCCGATAGAGCTGCTCGGCGCCCATGGCCGGCTGCCAGGGCCAGCGCCAGCGGGACCGGCAGCCCGCCATCGCCATCAGCCGGGAGTTTCAAAGGCCAGGCCCAGGCATTGCAGGCCCGGGTCGTGCTGGTGGGGGGCCTGCCAGCAGCAGCGCACGCTCCTGGAGCCGCAGCCGCCGCCATGGGCCTGGGTGATCAGCTCCCCCCAGGCCCCCACCGGCACGGCATGCTCGGCCCCGAGCACCACCTTGACGCCGCCGCTGCTGAGGTCGAGCAGATCGACGGGAATCGGGGGGTCGGCCTGCCCGTTCAGCTGCAACCAGCCCTCCAGGGGCAGTTCCACCGGCCAGCGCCCGGAGCCGCGCCGTTCGCCGTTGCCCTGCTCCCGCAGCTGGCTCAGCTCCCGCAGCTTGCGCAGCTCCGCCAGGTTGGCCGGCAGCGGCGTAGCTGGCTCGACAGATCCGGTGGCTGGGCCGGTTGGCTGGGCTGCGCCGGCTTGCTGGGCTGGGCCGGTGGGCGTGGATCCCGGTTGGATGGCCATGGCTCTCCCCCAGGCTTTCTCCACCCTATGGAAGGGCGGGCCCGGAGCCGCCGCTCCGCATCCAATCGCAACCCCCGAACCGCCGCCAGGGCCAGCCGGAGAATGGTGACCATGGAGTTGCACGCCGATCTCGGCCAGCGGGCGCTGCTCGCCACCGCCACCCTGCCCTGGACGGCTTCCCCCATGGCCGGGGTGGAGCGGCGCCTGCTCGACCGCAGCGGCGGCGAAGTGGCCCGGGCTACCTCGATCGTGCGCTACGCCCCCGGCAGCCGCTTTGCCCACCACAGCCATGGCGGCGGCGAAGAGATCCTGGTGCTGGAGGGCACCTTCGCCGACGAGCTGGGGCAGTACCCGGCCGGCACCTACCTGCGCAACCCGGCGGGCTCCAGCCATGCCCCCTTCAGTGCCGGCGGCTGCACGCTGCTGGTCAAGCTGCGCCAGATGCACCCGGCAGACCAGAGCCGGCTGGTGGTCGACACCCGCCACAGCGACTGGCTGCCGGGCCTGGTGCGCGGCCTGGAGGTGCTGCCGCTCCACGCCTTCGGGTCGGAGCACGTGGCCCTGGTGCGCTGGGCGCCGGGCACGGTGTTCCAGCCCCACCGCCACGGCGGCGGCGAGGAGATCCTGGTGCTCGGCGGGGTCTTTCAGGACGAGCACGGCACCTACCCCGCCGGCAGCTGGCTGCGCAACCCGCCCGGCAGCGTGCACAGCCCCTGGAGCGATCCGGGCTGCACGATCTGGGTCAAGACCGGCCACCTGCCCGCCACCCTCGGCCCCCAGGGCGACGCCCCCGATCCCGACCCGAGCAGCCCTTCAGCCCCATGAGCCCCCGTCGCCACATCCTGCTCACCGGCGGCAGTTCCGGCATCGGCCTGGCCGCCGCCCGCCATCTGCTGGCCGCCGGTCACCGGCTCACCCTGCCCTGCCGCACGGCCGCCGCTGCCGCCCGGCTGCGCCAGAGCCTGGGCAGCGGCGTGCGCACGCCGCTCTGCGACCTGGCCGACCTGGCCAGCGTCGAGCACGGCGCCCAGGCGCTGCTGGCCGCCGGCGATCCGATCGACAGCCTGGTGCTCAATGCCGGCCTGCAATACAGCGGCAGTGCGGTCCCCCGCTGGTCGGCCCAGGGGTTTGAGCTCACGGTGGCGGTCAATCACCTGGCGCACCAGGCGCTGGCCCAGCGGCTGCTGCCCCTGCTGCTGGCCAGCCCGGCGCCGCGGCTGGTGGTCACGGCCTCGGAGGTGCACGATCCCGCCACCCCCGGCGGCCGGGTGGGGCTGCCCGCCGGCCTCGGCGACCTGGCGGGCCTGCGCCGCGGGCCCGGGGCCGTGCTGCTGGATGGCAGCGCCGTGTTCAACGCCGAGAAGGCCTACAAGGACAGCAAGCTCTGCAACCTGCTGATGGCCCGCGAGCTGGAGCGGCGGCTGCGCCATCAGGGGCGGCCCATGCCGGTGCTCGCCTGGAGCCCGGGTCTGGTGATTCCCCGCGGCGCCGGTGGCTTCTTCCGCGACAGCCGCCGCTCCAACCCCCTCGGCCAGGCGGTGTTTGCCCTGCTGGCCCGGGATCTGCTGCGCCTCACCGAGACCCCGGAGCGCGCCGGTGCCCTGCTGGCCGGCCTGGCCGCCGATCCGCTGGAGCCGCCGGTGGGCTTCCGCTACTTCAGCAACCGGGTGCTGGGGCCGGGGCGGCTGCGCTTCGGGCCCGCCGAGCCCAGTGCCGAGGCCCGCTCCGAGCCCCTGGCCCGCGAGCTCTGGAGCCTGGGGGCCGGCCAGCTGGGGCTGACGCCCGACACCGGTCTGGTGGCGGGCTGAGCGGCGGGCATGGAGCTGACGCTCGCGACGCTGCTGTTGCTGCTGCCGCTGGGATGGCTGGCGGGCCTGCTCGCCGGCCTGCTGGGCATCGGCGGCGGGCTGCTGTTCTCGCCCCTGCTGCTGGCCCTGGGGCTCGCCCCGCACCAGGCCCTGGCCACCAGCACCCTCGCCATCGTGCCCACCACCCTGGGGGGCGCCTGGGTGCACCTGCGCAGTGGCCAGCTGCCCCTGCGCTCCAGCCTGGCGATCGTGCTGGGGGCGGTGGCGGCGGCCCTGGTGTGCAGCCACTGGGGACGGGGCTGGGCCGGCCACGGCTTGCTCGCCCTGCAGGCCGCGATGTACGGGCTGCTGGCGGTGGTGATCGGTCCGGGCGGCCCGGCGGGTGTGCCCTGGCGGGAAACCCCCGCACGGCTGGCGGCGGTGGCGGCGGTGGGCCTGGTGGCCGGT
>JBEDAU010000197.1:0-2638 GCA_041177605.1 Cyanobacteriota bacterium
CCTCTGAGCCCGCAGCCCTGAGCCCGAATCTCCCCAGCCAGGGCCTGCAGAGGGCTCAGGCCCTGGCTGGGGAGATTCGGGCTCAGGGCTGCGGGCTCAGAGGTATTTGGCGATCGTGCCGGAGAGGGTGGTCTTGGGCACGGCGCCCACCACGGTGTCGACCTTCTGGCCACCCTTGAACACCATCAGGGTCGGGATGCTGCGGATGCCGTACTGGCTGGCGACGTTGGGATTCTCGTCGGTGTTGAGTTTGAACACCTTGATCTTGCCCTCGAACTCCTTGGCAATCTCGTCAACGATCGGCGCCACCATCCGGCAGGGACCGCACCACGGGGCCCAGAAATCGACGAGCACGGGCACGTCGCTCTTGAGAACGTCTTGCTCGAAGGAGGCGTCGGTGACCGCAGCTGCGCTGGACATCCTTGATGGGGACAGGGTTTGGCCGAATCTAGCAAGATCCGCCAGGGCCAATCACCCCGCAATGCGAAGCGTTGCACGCCGTGATGGGGCGCGGTCCGGATTGGTGGGTGCTGCCCGCAGCGTCCGGCTGGCGGGGGGCAGGGCTCGCCCATCAGGCCCGCGGAGAAGACAAAAGGCCCGGGAGCTCCGGGCCGGAGGTGTGAGGAGTGTGTGAGCCGTAAAGCCCCCACACTCAAACGATAGGGGCTTACTTGCCCATACCCAGCTGCTGGGCTTTCTGGTACACCTTGCCCTCGGTGAGCAGTGAGGGGGCCACCACCACCTCCACCTGCTGCATCTCCTTGAGGGTGCGGGCGCCGAGGGTGCCCATCGAGGTGCGGATGCAGCCCAGCAGGTTCTGGGTGCCGTCGTCGAGGGAGGCGGGGCCGCGCAGAATCTTCTCCAGGCTGCCGGTGGTGCCCACCTTGATGCGGGTGCCGCGGGGCAGCACCGGGCTGGGGGTGGCCATGCCCCAGTGAAAGCCGCGGCCGGGGGCCTCGGCCGAGCGGGCGATCGGGGAGCCGATCATCACGGCGTCGGCGCCGCAGGCCAGGCACTTGCAGATGTCACCCCCGGTGACGATGCCGCCGTCGGCCACGATCGGCACATAGCGGCCGCTTTCCCCGAAGTAGTCATCGCGTGCGGCGGCGCAGTCGGCCACCGAGGTGGCCTGGGGGATGCCGATGCCCAGCACGCCGCGGCTGGTGCAGGCGGCGCCGGGGCCGATGCCCACCATCACGCCGGCGGCGCCGGCGCGCATCAGCTTCAGCGCCACCTCATAGGTGACGCAGTTGCCGATCACCACCGGCACGCCGAAGGTGCGGCAGAGGGCCTCGAGATCCAGGCTCTCCTGGCCCTCGGGGCCGATGTGCTCGGTGCTCACCACCGTGGCCTGGACGAAGAACAGATCAGCGCCGGCTTCGGCGATCGCCTTGCCGAACTTCAGGGCCGCCACGGGGGTGGCGCTCACCGCCGCGATGCCGCCCTTCTCCTTGATCTCGGCGATGCGCCTGCGGATCAGGTCTTCCCGCACCGGCTGGCTGTAGAGCTCCTGCATCAGTGGCACGAACTCCTCCTTGCCCACCGCCGCGATGCGATCGAGCACCGGGTTGGGGTCGTCGTAGCGGCACTGCACACCTTCCAGGTTCAACACCCCGAGGGCTCCCTGCCTGGAGAGTTCCACCGCCATCCCCACGTCGACCACGCCGTCCATGGCGCTGGCGATGATCGGAATCTCGCGGGTGATGCCACCCAGGGTCCAGCTGCTGTCGGTGACAGCGGGATCCACCGTGCGGCCGCCGGGCACCAGAGCGATCTCGTCGATGCCGTAGGCACGGCGGACGACACGGTTGCGACCGAGCTGGATGTTCACCGGAACTGTGCGTATTCGGGCCACCGTATCAACCGGCCCGAACCCGTCCACCAGCCCCGAGATGCGGCCTCAGCGGCGGCCGAAGAAGGTTTCCCAGCGCTGACGCACAGTGCTGATCAGGTGTTGGCGTTCCTGGCTGCGCACCAGTCGGGGCAGGCCGTAGCGCGCCAGCCACAGCACACCTGTCAGCTCCAGCAGGCCCGATGCCAGGGGCACGCTGTCGATGGCAGCCAGCAGGGCGCTGTAGATCCGTAGCACCACGATCAGGCCGGTGAGTACCGCCAGGGCGGTGAGGGGGGTGCGCGCCTGGGCCCAGAGGTTCTGCAGCTGGCCGCTGGCCAGCCACTGGCGCACCTTGCCGGTGAGCAGCTCCCATTCCCCGCCCTCGCCGGATGGCGGCTGGCCGGTGGAGCTGCCCGGCAGCGGCGGCACCTCCAGGGTGGCCGCCACCACGGCAGGGGCGGCCTCGGGCTCGGGCTCGGGGGCGGGTGCAGGAGCAGGCGGCTCGGCGGCTGGGGCCGGCTCCGGCTCGGCTGGGGTGGAAGGTGCGGGCTGTGACTCCAGCGGGGTCGCCGCAGCACCGCCGCCCAGGGCATCCGCCTCTCCGGCCCCCTCACTGGGGCCAGCGGAGCTCGGGTCGGTTCCGCTCTCGCCGCCGCCCGGTTCAACCGTGGCCGCCCCGGCGTCCTCTGTCGTGAGGTCTGCTGGGACGTCCGTTGTGGGCTCCGCCATGGTGTCTGCCATGGTGCCCACCCGGGGCTCCGCCGAAGTTTGCGCCGGGGTGCCCGCCGGGGCGGCCACGGTTGA
>JBEDAU010000198.1:0-2911 GCA_041177605.1 Cyanobacteriota bacterium
CTTCGAGCTCGGGAATCAGCTGCAGCTGGCCTGAGGCATCGTCGCGGCGGGCGCCCATCGCGACGCCAGGCAGGGCCAGGGCGGCATGGCCGGCGGACAGGGCCGCCAGGCTTTTTTTGAAGCCTTCGCAGATCACCACCGGCACCTGGGGCACCGTGATCAGCCAGGCCCAGAACCCGGCCTCACGCACCTCCACCGGCGGCAGCGGCACGCCGGCACGCTCACAGATCACCTTCCACTGAGCTACCGGCACGCGGGGCAACAGGGCGCCACCGCCACGCGGATGGCCGGGCTCGGTTTCGTACTTGACCGGCTTCGGCGTGACGGCCTTGAGCCGGCCGGTGCGCTTGTCGACGCGGCGATCGGCGCCCAGACGGGGGCGGTCCGGTTTCCAGCAGTTGAACGGCTCGAAGCCCGGCAGGGCCTCGCAATCCGATCGCCACCCGCCATGGGCGAGGTGGGCATAGGTCTGCTGCAGCCCGATCAGGCGGTCTGCCAGGAAGCCCGGCTGCACCTGGGGCAGGCCCGACCCGGTGGTGGTGGCGGTGGTCTGGATCGCCAGCCGTTTGTGGCGAATCAGGGTGTCGCGGGCGCTCTCCCAGTGCTCAGTGGCACCGGGGCCGAATGACACGCAGTTGGCCTGGGCCACCGCGGGGTCGATGGCGCTGCCCACCACCAGCTCGTGGTGGTGCTGGGGCAGGAGGTGGGCCTGGGCCGCGGTGATGGTGGAGGGGCTCATCAGCGGGCCCTCCGCCACAGTGCGCGGCGCTCCCGTTCGATCCGGTCGAGCCGCTCGGCCTCAGGGCTGGCGATGCGCTGCAGTTCGGCCCAGCTCCAGGTGCGGGTGCGGCCGGCCCAGTGCGGCTGCAGGCCCAGGCACCGGGCCCGACGCACCACCGTCTGGGGATGCGTCAGGCCGGCTGCAGCCAACACGGCCCAGGTGGGCTCTGCCCTCAGCCAGTCCCGCAACGGGCGGCGATCAGGGGGGCAGCTACCGCATCCCAGACATGGCGCCAGCGGTTTGTAACGGTTTGTTACGGTCTGCCCTTGGGCAGTGGTGGGGGGCTCGGGCCCCTCGCAAAATGCGATCATTGGTTCCAGGAAGAACCGCCATCACGCAGGGCCTCTCACCGCGCCAACGGTGGGGGGCCTTTTGGCTTGTATGGCCTCAGGCGCTCCCGGGCCCCGCGCTCTGACGGGGTAAGGATTCAAGGTAAAAGCGTTCTTGAGGGTGTCAACCGCCTGCGCTCGCCATAAGGAACCCGGGCGAAGTTCCGGCCGGTTTTCTGCCGGTCAGCGCGGCCCAGGTTTCAGGTCCCAGCCGCCGGCGGGCAGCCGCCAGCGACTCGATAAACCCTGCGATTTCAGCCGTACTGAAACCATCGAACCCCTGGGGTGGCGGGGCTCTCAGCTCTAGGAATCGCTCGATCAGCTGGGCCCGGGATGGGGTGGCCGCCATCACGCCAGCTCCCCAGCAGCTGCCAGCCGCTCTCGCTCGGCTTTGATTGCGGCGATCGTCTCCGCTCGGCCCGGGGGCTCCGGGATGCCGGAGCTGGCCAGTATTTCGGTCCAGTTCAGCCCGCCACGTTGGGGCCTGGGACAGGCTGAAACCTCAGGCGCCGAGGCATCGCCAGCTCCAGCCATCACGCCACCTCCTGGCCGGTGGTGGCTGCCTCCAGCTGCTCCAGCCCCTGCAGCAGCAGGGTCCGGGCCAGGGCGGCGCGGTGGCAGCGCAGCCGCTCGGACTGGGCCTGCAGGCGATCCACCGCAGCGGGCGGGATCTTGAGGGGCAGCGGCGCCATCGGCCGCAACGCATCGCGGCAGTCAGGCAGCACCATCGGCCGGTAGGTCTGGGGTGCCATGGGGCCTCCCGAGGGGACCCCCGGAACGTATGGGCTACAGGCGGGGGTGGTCCCACTAGTCCTTGGAATCTGGCCAGAAGGCGGCAGGGCCCAGCCCAGTGCTGGCCTGGCTTCTCACGAAAGCTCCCCCTCCCGCCTGCAGTGCCCCACCTCAGGGCTGCAGCGGAGCCCCTGGCCTCCCAGCCCAGTGCTGGCCTGACTTTCCGGCCGGACCATCGCCGTGTGGGCGAAGTGCTTGCAGTAGCCCAGAGACAGACAGCAGCGGCCAGCCCCATCGCTCAGCCACATAGAAAACCTGCAAAACCTGCGATTTCGCCTGCCAGGCAGCGGCCAAACCATCCGGCAGGGGGGCAACGTGTCCAGCCCCGTTGTCCAGTCCCGGCGGCAGGGATTGGACAGCCGCTCAGACCCCAGGCCAGCACTGGATCCGGGCCAGCCCTGGCCAGTCCTGCTGCCCTGCCAGGGTGGCAGGTACGCAAGGCAGCAAGGCAGCAAGCAATGCAGTAGTTCAGCAAGTCAGGCGCTCAGGCCTGGGAATCGAGCCACTCAGTCAGGGCCCGGCGGGCTAGGTCGGTCATGGCCTCATCGCGGTTCAGGGCCGCCAGCTTCAGGCGCTTGTGCAGCGATCGAGGCAGGTCAACCGTGAAGCGCACGCGGGCCTCAGGCTCTGCTGCAGCCGGGGCAAGCGGGGCCGGCGCAGGTGGCTCTGCTGCAGGGGCTTCCCCCCGCACGAAAGCGGCAGCATCAGGCGGCAGGGCGCTGGAGAGGGGCTTACGGGCTGGCATGGCTCAGATGTTCAGTAGATCAGGCTTTCAGTAGCTCAGCAAACAGACGGCTGTACTCTCCGGCGGCCTCCAGCGGCGGCCCGGTGCCTGCCTCGAAGACAGTCGTCGCCTGGCTGTAGCAATCGGTGAGTGCCTGCCGTTGCGTGATCGCCTGGCCCATGACCCGGAAGCCCTCCAGCTGGTTGAGCACCTCGCGGGCCTCGCTCAGCAGCCGCGTGCCCTTGGTGGCGCGGTTCAGGAACACAGCAGCATCCGGCGGCCCGC
>JBEDAU010000199.1:0-4134 GCA_041177605.1 Cyanobacteriota bacterium
CTGCCTGCTGATTCAGGGCACCCTGGTGGGTGGTGGCCAGTTGGTGCACCACTGGACCTCGAGCGATCCGCCGTGTTGCGTGCTACCCCAGGCTCTCTGAGCTCCCGTCTGCTGGAGCAGCGCCCCGGCCGGCTCCCCACCGAGCTGTCTGTGCACGGTGGCTGCCGGCCCACCAGCGTCTCCCTGGTGCTGCTGGAGCCCCAGGGCCCTCGCTTGATGCGCTGGCAGGGGTGCGACGACGCTCTGCCGCCCCTGCCGGCAGATACGCCGATCTGGCTGCGGGTGATCGGCCTGGGGGAACCCCAGCGCATTCATGGGCTCCTGGCCCAGCTCGGCGTGCCCGAACCCTTGCTGCCGCCGCTGCTGCAGACACCCCAGCGGCCCCGCGTGGATGGCTTCAGCGAGGCGCTGCTGATGGTGCTGCATCGCCTGCGCCTGGCCCATGACGGCCAGCACCTGATCAGTGCCCAGGTGGGGCTGCTGCTGATGCCCAATCTGCTGGTGAGTGTGGAAGAAGCCGCCGATGGCGAGGCCTTCAGCGAGGTGACCCACTGGCTGCAGACGCGGGAGGGGGTGCCGGATCAGCGCGACCTCGACGACATCACCCACTACCTGGTGGATTCCTTGCTGGATGAGCTGTTTCCGTTGCTGGAGCACATCGCCAACCGCCTCTCCGACATCGAGGAGAGCGCCCTGCGCGATCCACGCCCGAGGCTGCTGGAGCGGAGCTTCATCTACCGCACCAACCTGCGCCGGATCCGCAGTCAGATGTGGCCGCTGCGCCATGAGGTGCGGGTGTTGCTGCGCCAGCGCCAGGGCCTGCTGGGCCCCGAGGCCCGCGCCGGCTTCGAGGAGATCGGCGAACTGGTGGAGCTGCTGTTCCAGAACTGTGAGCTGCTGCGCCACCAGTGCGATGCCATCACCCAGGCCTATGCCGCCTGCGTGGGCAATCGCATGAACCAGGTGATGAAGACCCTGACCATCCTCACCAGCATCTTTGCCCCACTCACCTTCATCGCCGGTGTGTACGGCATGAACTTCAGATCGATGCCGGAGCTCAGCTGGCGTTTCGGCTATCCGCTGGTGCTCGTGGTGATGGCCGTGGTGGCAGCCATCCAGGCCTGGTGGCTGTGGCGGCGCGGCTGGTTCGGCGACTGGACGGAGCCGCGGCCCCGGCGCCAGGGACCGACAACCTGGCCTTAACCGCAATGCGTACCTGCCGCTGTTGCATTGAGCCATGGCTGTTTCCACCCCACTGACCAATGGCCGTCTCGCCCAGGACCTGATCCAGCAGCACCTGCAGAGGGTCGTGAAGGGACATCAGCGGGTGAAGGATCGCCATGATCCCGAGCCGCTGCACCAGATGCGGGTGGCCATGCGACGGCTGCGCACCACCCTCCAACAGTTCGCACCCCTGCTGGTTCTGCCCGCGGCCGTGAGCGACCGGCGCCTGGCCAAGTCGGTGCGGCGACTGGGGCTGGCCCGCGACCTGGATGTGCTGCAGGGGCGCCTGGTGGAGACCTTCCTGCCCCAGCTGCCCGAGCAGGAGCAGCAGACCCTCAGACCGGTTCTGCGGGCACTGCGGCGCGAGCGCGATCTGGCCCAGGAGCACCTGGAGGATGTGCTGCGCAGCAGTGGCCACCTGGAGATGGTCGCAGCGCTGCAGCACTGGCTGAAACGGCCCCAGTTCACGGCACTGGCCGCACTGCCGGCCCGGGAGTGGTTGCTGGAATGGCAGCTGCCCTACCTGCAGACGCTGATGTTGCACCCCGGCTGGTCGGTGACCCGACCTGCCGGGGATCCAGACACCCTGCACGAGCTGCGCAAGCAGCTGAAGACGGCGCGCTACCGGCTGGAGAACCTGGCCCCCCACTGCAGCGCCGAGCTGCAGGGCTGGATCGGCCCTCTGAAGCAGGGGCAGGATCTGCTGGGGGAACTGAACGACCTGCTGGTGCTGCGCCGGTCGATCAACGACCAGCTGCCATCTGGGCTGGCCATGGACCTGCCCGAACTGCACCAGCTGTTGCTGTTGACCGAAGCCCGCTGCTGGGAGCTCTGGTGCCAGCAGGTGGAGGCCCTCTGGACTCCCCGGCGCCGCCGGGAGCTGCCCCTGTCACTCTGGCGCGCCTCCTTAGCAACGGGGCCTGCGGCCAGGGTTAAGACTGGATTAGTGAAGCTGGTCTGCCGTCTGGGCTAAAGCTGGATCAGCCATCACCGATCCACGATGACGAGCAGCAACTTCACGCTGTCGGGCAGTGACGCGAGGCT
This sequence comes from Cyanobacteriota bacterium, assembly GCA_041177605.1. Classification (GTDB taxonomy): domain Bacteria; phylum Cyanobacteriota; class Cyanobacteriia; order PCC-6307; family Cyanobiaceae; genus NIES-981. Next base: position 2,269 of record JBEDAU010000199.1, read on the forward strand.
GGCCGATTTCGGCTCCCTGCTGGTGTTCCGCCATTGGCTGCGCTGTCAACTTCAGGATCCGCACCAACACGATCCGAGCAGTCCTGCTGCTCTGCGTGCCAGCTGCAGCACTGGCCTCCCCCCGCAGACTGAGCAGGCACCGGAACGGTACGGCCGCCTCTTTTTCTAAGGGTTAGCCCCGAGAAAAAGGCATCCTGAATGTGCTCCAGGGCACACCATCCTGTGCTGTGTGCACCGAATCTCACCGGCCACAAGGCATACAATCGGCCCGACTTCTGTCTGAAGTCGCTCTCTATCGGTGTGAGGATCCGATGAAACCATTCCAACAGCTGTTGCTGGCCTTGGCCGGCACCGGCCTGCTTGCCCCTGTTGCCGCCAGTGCCAATGAGCTGACCTCCCTGAACGGGACTGCTGCCATCAATGGCTACATGGAGCAGCAGGACATTGATCGCTTCCGTGCCTGGGAAGCCCAGAACCAGGTGACCAGTGTCACCCAGTTCTCCGACGTGCGCCCCACCGACTGGGCCTATCAGGCCCTCTCCAATCTGGTGGAGAAGTATGGCTGCGTGGCCGGCTACCCCAACGGCACCTACAAGGGTGGCCAGGCCATGACCCGCTACGAGGCGGCTGCCCTGCTGAATGCCTGCCTCGATCGCGTCACCGAGGTGACCGACGAGCTGCAAAGGCTGATGGACGAGTTCAAGGCCGAGCTGGCCACCCTGCGTGGTCGCGTGGATGGGCTCGAGCAGAAAGTGGGCAAACTGGAAGCCCAGCAGTTTTCCACCACCACCAAGCTGCGCGGGGAAGCCAGCTTCATCATTGGTGGTCTGCCCGACTTTGATGCCCCCCAGGGCAAGGACGGCACGGTCTATGACCACACCACCTTCAACTACGACCTGCGGCTGAGCTTCGACACCAGCTACACAGGCAAGGATCTGCTCAAGACCAGGCTGCGGAGCGGCAACTTCAGCTCCCTGCCCTTCGCCAGCAGCAGCCAGATCTTCCAGCTCGACAAGGCGACGAGCACCGACGACAGCGTGATCATTGATCGCCTGTACTACACCTTCCCGGTGGGAAGTCAGGTCAAGCTGACAGCTGGCGCCGTGGCTCGCAACACCGAGCTGCTGTCGTTCATGCCCAGTGCCTACAAGTCGAGCAGGCTCGACTTCTTCCAGCTCGCTGGTGCCTCGGGTGCCTACAACAAAGCCACCGGCGCAGGTTTCGGCTTCCAGTGGAAACAGAACGTCAAGAAAGGCAATCCCTATCTCACGTTTGACGCCAACTACATTTCCAGCAGCGGCTACGACGATTCATCCGTTGGCGCCTTTGATTCGGAAGGTGGCATCAACGTGCTCAGCCAGCTTGGCCTGAAAGGTCAGAACTGGGGCGTTGCGGTTGCCTACCGCTACGGCACCGAAAACTCCCGCATCCGCGTGCCCAACTTCTCGCCTGGCACCCTTGGCGATGGGGAGAGCACCAACAGCGTGGCGGTGGCTGCTTACTGGGAACCGATGGAAGCCGGCTGGATGCCATCGATCAGCCTGGGCTACGGCTACAACGCCGGCGGCGGTGGATTTGACGATTCCCAGTCGTGGATGGCTGGTCTGCAGTGGAGCGATGTGTTCCAGAAAGGCAACACCGCTGGCTTCGCCTTTGGTCAGGCTCCATTCAACGATGGCAACGACAGCGAAAGCTGGCTCTGGGAGGTCTTCTACAAGTTCCAGGTGACCGACCAGATCTCGATCACCCCGGCCATCTTCTACGCCAGCGACTATCGCCTCAATGGCAAAGACAGCACCTGGGGCGGGGTGATTCAAACCACCTTCCGCTTCTGATCCACTGGTCTTTCCACTGTCCAGGGCTCCG
>JBEDAU010000200.1:0-7849 GCA_041177605.1 Cyanobacteriota bacterium
GGCGGGATCAGGCCAGAGCCCACCCCATCCGGCCCGTAGGCATCGAAGTGGATTTCCAGGGCGTAGCCGCCCCCGGCGGTGTGGGCCTTGCCCACGCTCCAGTTGGTGCGGGGATCGTCAGCCTCCGCGATGCTGCGCTCGGGGGGCTCGTAGAAGCGGATCGCCAGGCCCCGGCGCCGGCCCAGCTCCACCACTGCCCGGCCGGTCAGCAGGTTCCAGTGCAGTTCATCGCGCATGCCTGGGCGCATCGGCGCGGCACCATGGCGATCCACGGCCTCGCCCGCGGTGCCTGCACCAGCCATGCCCTGGGAATCGGCATGGCCTGCCATCACCAGGATTTCCACACCTGCGGGCAGGGGCCGCAGGCCCAGCCAGTCCTTCTGGTCGCTGAGACGGCTGCGGGGGCCGGTCAGGGGATCGGCCCCGTCGAGACCAGGGCTGCGGGCCGGAACCCCCGGCGCCAGTGCCAGCCCCCCGGCCAGCACGGCGGCAAGCAGGAGTGGGTGACGCCGCTTGGCCATGGATTCAGATCGGGGAGGCGAGCAGGTTGCCGTCGCTGAACAGGCCCAGCTGGGGTCCCAGCTCCTGCTCCAGTGCGATCAGTTCATCGCGGTGGGCCCGCAGGCGCAGGGCGCTGCCGGTGGCGCTGTCGTGGCTGATCAGGCGCAACTCCACGGCCTCTTCCCGTTGGGCCCTGCGGCGGTAGAGCAGGCCCGCCAGCGGGCCGAGCAGGGCCAGCAGCAGCGGCCACCAGCCCAGAACGGGCCAGAGCTGGCGCAACACCAGGCCCAGGCAGGCCGCCCCCAGGCCGCCCAGCAGGGAGAGGAGCAGGGCCAGGGCTGGGCTGGAGGCCACGGCGGCCCTGAACACCAGGTGGCGACGCTCCGGATCTCCGCCGGCCGTCTGCCAGCCCCTGGCTTCCAGCCAGCCGGTGAGGGCGGGCAACACCTCGAGCGGTGGCCTGGAGCTGCGCACCTCCACGGTGGTGGTGCGGTCCTTGCTCGCCGCCCGCAAGAAAAAGACCAGCCCGACGGCCAGCAGCAGGGTGAGCAGCAGGGTGGAGCCTGAGCTGGCCATCGCAGGTGTTCGGACGTCCATTGTGGGGGGTGGAGGCGATGGCCGGGCAGCATGGCGCCAGTGCTGTCCCGCCGATGACTCTCGCTCCCACCAGCAACCTGCCGGCTCCCGCCCGCTTCGCCGTCTTTGACGGCGACCTCGATGCCGAGTGGGCAGCCCTCTACGCAGGGGCCCGCGCCCTGGCGGTGGACACCGAGGCCATGGGGCTGATCCACGGTCGCGATCGGCTGTGTCTGGTGCAGATCTGCGACGACCACGACAACGTGTGCTGCATTCGGCTGGCCCGGGGGCAGAGCGAGGCCCCGCGGCTCAGGGGGCTGATGGAGAACACCGCGATCGAGAAGGTCTTCCACTTCGCCCGCTTCGACGTGGCGGCTCTGGCCGAGAACCTCGGCATCACCGTGGCTCCGATCTTCTGCACCAAGGTGGCGAGCCGACTGGGCCGCACCTACAGCCCCAAGCACGGTCTCAAGGACGTGGTCCAGGAACTGGTGGGGGTGGAGCTCGACAAACAGGCCCAGAGTTCCGACTGGGGACAGGTGGAGGACCTATCCGAGGCCCAGCTCGCCTATGCCGCAGGGGATGTGCGCTATCTGCTGCCGGCCCGCGACCGGCTGGAATCGATGCTGAAGCGTGAGGATCGCTGGGACCTGGCCCAGCGCTGCTTTGGCTGCATCCCGGTGATGGCCGAGCTCGATCGCCATCGCTTCCATCTGTTGTTCGAGCACTCCAGCGGCGGTAACCGCTGAGCAGCCGCGGCCCGGCTCCAGGGATCCCGGCGGTAGGGGGCTCCTGGCAGGGGTGCTCAGTCTTCGGTCATGAAGTTGGCATCGCTGGCGGTGGCCTCCAGCAGTTCGGTGAGCAGGGCGTGGGTGCTGGCGCTGTTGGCCTTGGCCTCTACCAGCATTTCCTCGGCCAGGGCCAGCTTTGCCGCCGTGTCGCGCAGGCCGGACTGGGCGGCCTTGATGTCCACCTTGCGCCGAGCGGCGGCGAGGCTCACCCCCAGGGCGCTGGCGAGTCGGCCGCAGGCGGCGTTGTAGGCCCGATCGGGAATGCCCGCCATCGCAGGTGCCATGCAGCTGGAGGGACCATCATCCCAGCAGCCGCTGCTCCACCAGCCCGGCGAGCCGGTCACTGCCACCGGGTCCCCCCATGCGGCGCCGCCCCCGGTGGCCGAGGGACCGCCTCAGGGCGGGCTCACGCAGCAGCTGCTCCAGCCGCTCGGCCAGTTGTGCCGGGCTGTGGCAGGGCACCACAGCACCGCCCAGGAGCCGGCTCTGGCGGCGCGCGAAGCCCGGCTGAAACTGGGGGCCCGGTCCCGGCAGTGACAGGGCCGGGATGCCCAGCCCCACCATCTGCTCGGTGGCGGTACCGGCCGTGGCCAGCGCCACATCGCCCCAGCTTGCCCAGTGCTGGAAGCAGCCGGGTCCCAGCAGCAGCTCCAGGGGGCCGCTGCCCCAGCAGGCCTGGGCGCCGATGGCGGCTGCCGCGGCGCTGAGCGGCCGCTGCGGGAGGCCGGCCGCGGCCATCAGGCCCGCCCACTGGTTCCGATCGGGGAGGCGGCCGCAGGCCACCAGCACCGTGGTGGGTCGGTGCCACCGGCAGGCCTGCAGGCACTCCAGCAGCCGACTGGCATTGCCGAGGGCTTCCGGCATGCGGCTGCCGGGCAGTAGCACCAGGCGCTGGCAGCGGGCCAGCCAGGGGGGGGGCGCCGCCGTGCTGAAGCCATCGGTCATCGGGTTGCCCGCCGCCAGGGCGGGTACGCCCTGGCGGCGCAGTCCGCGGGCGGTGAGGGGATCGCGCACGGCCACCAGCCGGCAGCGGCTGCTGGCCATCAGCTGCCACTCCCAGGGATCCCAGTCGCTCCCCTTGCAGCGGTGGTAGCGATCGGCCAGGGGAGTGCGCCCCCATCCGGCCGGCACCGGGCTGGCCCAGGTGTAGTCGCTCTTGGGTGTGCCGATGAAGCCAAAGGGGCCGCCGCTGCTCCAGGCCAGCAGCAGGGGCAGGAGATCCCCCACCGCCAGAATGGGTCTGCCGCGCCCACCCCACTGGCCCACCAGCCGCCACTGGCGCCAGCTCAACCCGGCCAGCCCCGCGCCCAGGTCCTGCAGCAGTCCCCCCAGGCTCTGGTTGCTGAAGCCGCCACTGGGCAACGGCTGGCGCGGGCCCACCAGGGTGAGCTCGCCGGCCGCGGCCGCGCCGGAAAACACCTCCCCTTCCCCCACCAGGGGCAGTACGGCGATGGCCGCGGCCGGACGTCGCCGGCGCAGGGCCTGGATCACCCGCAGGGCAATCAGATCCTCGCCATGGCCATTGCTCAGAACCAGCAGGCTGGAGCCCATGCCATGGCTGATACGATCCGCTGCAGGGAGTTTGCTCCCCAGCGGCGGCATGGCCAAGTGGTAAGGCAGAGGATTGCAAATCCTTTACCCCCAGTTCGAATCTGGGTGCCGCCTCTTTCACTCCCTTCCCAGCGGTCTCCAGCCCCTCGGCGCTCGAGTTGAAAGGCCCGTGCGGCCCGCGTGCTGGTTGCAGCCCTCAGGGACTGAGCAGGGCTGAGGCCTTCCAGGGGGACGCGGCCTGCTCTTCGGTGCGAGCCTCACAGCGCATGTCCTGGCGATGCAGGCGGCAGAGACCTTGGGCCAGTCGGGCCTGGGGAAGTGCATGCGCCAGGCCGCGCCCGTCGAAACGACTCCAGGCCACGGAGTTCACCCGCAGCAGCAGCGGCTGGGGCGGGTCGTCGCAGCGGCCATCCGTCCGGCAGCGCAGGGGCTGCTGGCCGGGAGCCAGCGTGCCGGCGAAGGTGAGGTTCTGGCTGGCCAGCGGGCCACCTTCCCCGAAACTCTGGAACGCCACGCTCAACACGCCCTCCAGCTTCTGTTCCAGCCGCAGCCGGCTGCAACTCCGTTCAGGCTGGCCCGGAATGGTGATGCGGCACTGCCGCAGCGGCACGGCCCAGAGGCCGAATCCCTGGGCCGCAGCCGGTGGTGCCAAGCCGCCTGCCACGCAGATGCCGGTGAGGCTCCCAAGCAACAGAGAGCCCAACCGCATCAGTACCCCGAATCGGCCACGCAGTGGCCCTCGCAGCTGATGCCATTGCTGGCGGTGCGGCCGCAGTGCCGGCAGAGCACCGGATCCGCAGCGCCAGAATCCCCCCTGGCCTGGCGGGGCTCGGCGGCTGACCCGCTGTCCGCCGGCTGCGCCGGCGGTTGGATGGTGGGCTGCAGCATGGGGGCGCCACAACAGAAGCAGGCTTCCCACCATGGCGTATCCGGGGATCGGGGTGGGCACATGGGCCTGGGGCAACCAGTTCCTGTGGGGCTATGACCCGCAAGGGGATGCCGAACTGGAGGCCAGCTTCCGGCGGGCTGTGGTGGGTGGGCTCACCTTCTTCGATACGGCCGATTCCTACGGGACGGGTCGCTTCAACGGTCGCAGTGAACAGCTGCTCGGTCGCTTCGCTGCCGCCCTGGCGCCGGACCAGCGCAACGCCCTGTGCCTGGCCACCAAGTTGGCGCCCTTCCCCTGGCGGCTGGGACGGCATGGCTTTGATCGGGCCCTGGCTGCCTCGGCCCATCGCCTGGGAGGGCGGATCGATCGGGTGCAGCTGCACTGGAGCACCAGCCGCTATGCATCGTGGCAGGAGGGCCCCCTGCTCGACGGCCTGGCGGACCGGCTGGTCAGCGGAGACATCCCCCAGCTGGGCCTGTCCAACGTCGGTCCCCGGCGGCTGCGCCAGCTGCACCGCCAACTGGCCGATCGGGGCGTGCGCATCACCAGCCTGCAGGTGCAGCTCTCGCTGTTGTGCCGCCAGCCCCTGACGCCGGGCGGGGTGGCGGAGGTCTGCCGCGAGCTGGGGGTGGATCTGATCGCCTACAGCCCCCTGGCGCTGGGGCTGCTGGCGCGGTCTGCTCCACTCCAGCAGCTGCCAGCGGCAGGGCCGCGGCGCTGGTTGTTCCAGCGGTTGGCGCCTTCGCTGGGGCCGTTGCTCTCCCTGCTCACGGAGATCGGGCGGGCCCACGCAGCCTCCCCGGCTGCGGTGGCGCTCAACTGGTGCCGCGCCCACGGAGCCATGCCGATTCCCGGCTTGCGGGCGCGTCAGCAGGTCGACGAGGTGCTTGGCGCGCTGGGCTGGCAGCTTGAGACGGCCGAGCGGGACGCACTCGATCAGGTCGCGGCCTCGCTCGGGGTCACCATGCCTGCCAATCCCTTCCAGAGCTCCTGATCCAGCCCAAGCGATTCAGGCCACCGGATTCAGGCCAGCCGATCAGCAGGCCTCCGGTGCCGGGGTGAGCACCACGGGCATGGCCGGGGATCGGGGGCTGGCCAGGGCCCCATCCGCAGGGTTCTCCTGCTGTTCGGGGTCGCTGCCGTCGCCGTTGTCGCTCTCTGGGCCGCAGGCCTGCAGGGCCTCCTGGAGAAGCGAATCAAAGGTGGAGCCAGGCAGGCGGTGGCGGGCCAGCTCCATGAAGGCCCGGGCCAGGGACTCGCCCGCGGCGGCGCGCAGGGCTGGGTTGTTGCGCCGCAGTTCCTGTTCCTCTTCGATTGCCCGGATGAAGCGCTCAGTGACGTCCCGCTTGGTGGTGGCCCGGATGCGGGTGTCCTGTTCGGCCGTGCTCAGCAGGGTCTGGCCCTGCAGCTCCTCCAGCCTGCGGCTGAGGCTGGTGAGCACCTCCTGGGCCTCCCTGCCGATGCGGGCGAGCTGTCCGTCGGACAGCCGCGGCAGGTCGGCCACGTACACCTTGCCGTGATCACGCAGGGTGAGGAATGTGGGCCGCTGTCCCCCATTCCGCTGGGCCGTGCCCAGGCCATCCCGGGGGCGCAGGGGCCGGATCGGGGGCACCGGCCCCGCCGAGCTGCGGCGGCGGGTGATGCGTTGCCCCGAGCCGAGGGGGGCCGGTGTGCTGACTGGAGACCGATTCATCGCGTAACTACTCATCGCGTAACGACTGCCTATGGGGTACTGACGTCGGGTCTGGGGCTGAACGGCCCATCGCTCGGAGGGCTACAGGAGCCCCCACGGCCGATCGGCAACGTGGGGAGCTGAAGCAATCTGCCAGTGATCCGGCCGGCTTCAAGTCGGTAATCCCGCCAACGGCGCCTCGCCTGCGCTGCCGGCTGCGATGGCGCCGAGGGCCCAGGCGGTGTAACCGGCGTCGTGACAGACCTTCAGCGTGGTGTCAAGGTCGGTGGGGGCCACCACCAGGCAGAAGCCCACCCCCAGATTGAAGGTGTTCCAGAGGTCGGTTTCAGGCACCTCCCCCTGCTCCTGAAGCCACTGGAACAGCGCGGGCCGCTGCCAGCTGGTGGGATCGATCACCGCATGGACTCCAGGCGGCAGGCAGCGCGGCAGGTTCTCCGGCAGGCCGCCACCGGTGATGTGGGCCATCCCGCGCACGGGCAGCTGGGCCTGCTGCAGGGCCTTCACCAGGGCTCCATACAACCGTGTGGGCGTGAGCAGGGCATCGATCAAGGGCTGGTCGCTGCCCGGCAGGCGCGTCTGGGCGTCGGCCGCCGCCAGCTCGAGAATGCGACGCACCAGGCTGAAGCCGTTGCTGTGGGGCCCGCTGCTGGCCACCGCCACGATCCGGTCCCCTGGTTCGATGCGGTGGCCGTCAATCACCGCATCCGCCTCCACCACAGCCACGCAGAAGCCGGCCAGGTCGTAGCGCCCCGGGGCGTAGAAGCCAGGCATCTCGGCGGTTTCGCCGCCCAGCAGGGCACAGCCGCTCTCGCGGCAGCCAGCGGCAATGCCCTCCACCACCTGGGCCATGGCCTCGGGGCTCAGCTTGCCGGTGGCGATGTAGTCGAGGAAGAACAGGGGCTCAGCGCCGCTGGTGATCACGTCGTTGACACACATCGCCACCAGGTCGATGCCCACGTCGTGATGCCGGCCATGGGCCTGGGCGAGCTCGAGCTTGGTGCCCACGCCGTCGCTGCCGGCCACGAGCAACGGCTGGCGCAGTCCGGCGGGCAGGCGGCAGAACCCGCCGAATCCGCCCAGGCCCCCGACCACCTCCGGCCGATGGGTGGCCTCCACACTGCGGCGGATTCGCTCCACGAAGGCGCGACCCGCCTCCACATCCACCCCTGCTGTGCGGTAGTCCATGGTGAAAGGGCCGATGCAGCTGCTCCGATCCTCCAATGCCGGGGAGAACGGCAGCCAGCGCAAGCGGGCGGGGGCGCCCCCAGGCGGTGGGCGGCGCGCAGATTGGCACAGCTGCCGATCAGCTGGCCTTATGTGGTCGATTGGATTCCCTGATCGGTGCCCTCCTGGGGGTGGTCCGGCTGGCTTGGCCGCGGCTGGGAAGTGGCAGTTGATGACAAATCCTGATCGGTGGGCCAGGGGTCTCAGAGAGCTGAATGGCCAGGATTCGGCCGTTAGGTTTCCGGCGTTGTCATTGCTGTTAGGAACACTGCGGACGAATTGCTCCTGAAGCGTGCTCAAGGATTTTGGTATCTCTGATTCCGAGCTCCCCGGCTGCTTCCAATCAGGTTCTGCCCTGATGGTGCCAATCCAACGTCTGCGAATCACGGCTTGCTGTGATTGCTGCTGGTCAGCGTGTTTCGCCTGTTATGCGTCGCACGTTTTCGCTTGGGGCCCTTGCCCTGCTTCTTTCCGGAAGCGCCTTGGTTCCGGCCCTGTCGGACCAAGCCCTCGCCTTCAGCGGCTTACCTGACTCCCAGAGTCAGGCTCCTGCCGCCGATCTGGCAATCCGGGAGGCGGATGCCCCCCCAGCCAGGGAAGAGCGCCTGATCCGTCCCGTCCCCC
>JBEDAU010000201.1:0-4016 GCA_041177605.1 Cyanobacteriota bacterium
TGCGCAGGGCCCGGCGTTCGGGGGTGATGGCAAAACCCGGGGGGGGAGGGGGCGGCCGCGGCTGGGAGCGCAGCCGGGCCGCCGCCGCCACCGGCAGCGACTCGGACGCGGGCTCGGGCTCAGCTGGGCCCGCAGCCGCAGAGCCAACAGCAGCGGTGGCCGGCTCACCAGCGGGGACAACCAGTCCGTCTGCGGCAGCCTCCGGCGACAGCTGGGTGGCGGTGGCGGCGGCCGGTTGCCACGGGGCCAGTGCGACCAGGGCGGCCAGCACCAGGAGGGAGGAAGACCTGCGCATCCAGACGGAATCCACTCTCTGCGTTGCAGGCAATGTGCCTAACGCCGCACGGAAACAGCCACTAATTGAGCCAATCTAAAAATCGTCCACCGGTAGCCAAACTGACAGGCGCGGTTTGAGATGCCCTGTGACACCAGATTTCAAGCTGGTCGACAGCGGCGCTCCCAATCCCCAGGCCCCACTGATCGGAACTGCTGATCAACGTTGCTGAAGACAATCCACCAGCGCGGCGGCGGCCTGGCGGGCACCGCCGGCCGGCAGGGGGCTGGCGGTGGGCGGCAGCAGGGGCTGGTCGAGCTGCCAGTCGCCGCTGCGCAGCTGGGCCTGGGAGAGCAGCCGGTGCTGGCCGTGGCGCTGCAGGGCCTGCTCCAGCACGGCGGCCTCGGCAAAGCCATCGCGGTGCACCAGGTGGATGCCCAGGCCCTGGCTGAGGGCCTCACAGAAGGTGCTGTAGCCGGGCTTGGTGAGCACCCGGGCGCAGCAGGGCATGGCGTCGAGGGGGCGCAGCCCCGGCGGCAGCTGGCGCCCATTGGTGGCGCTGGCCAGGGCGGGATCACAGCCCACAAAGGTGAACTGGGGCCAGCGGGCCAGCAGGGCGGGATCGAGCTGCAGCCCCAGCCCCCCGAAGCTCACCAGCACGCAACGGCGGCGATCGGCCGGCAGGTCGAGCTGGCGGCGCAGCTGCGGCGGCGGAACCCGGGGCGGCGAGGCGGTGAGACCCACGTTCACCTGGGGCAGGCCCCAGGGCATGGGCATCGCCAGCGGACAGTGCAGCAGCAGGTCGCCCTGGCGATAGGCGCGCCGGCAGCGCTCGGCCCAGCCGGCGAAGGCCGGGCCCATCGGCCCGTAGATGGCATCCCAGCCGAAGCTGGCCAGCCACACCAGCGGGGCCTGCAGGTCGGCGGCCAGGGCAGCGGCCGCCGGCGGCACGTCGGCCAGCACCAGCACGGGCCCGGCCTGCCGGCGGATCCAGGCCGCCTCCCGCTCCAGCTGGGCGGGCAGCTGCTGCTCCAGGGCCTCGAGCGCCACCAGGGTGGCCTCGGCGTCAGCCCCGAGCGCATCGGCCTGGATCACGCCCACATCCCAGCGGCAGGGGCGATGCCGGTGGGGCACCCCGGCCAGTGCCCCGGCCAGAAAGTCGGCCGGCAGGGCCGAGGACACCACCAGGCGCCAGTCGGGCCGGAGCTGGTGCAGGGCCTCGAGCACCGCAGCAGTGCGGGAGCCATGGCCAAAGCCATGGGCGCTCACGCAGGCGTAGATCAGCATGCCCCTCCCGTGCATGCCGCAGCCGGGGATGGGGCCCCGGCGCCCTCGGCGGGCCAGAGCCGCTCCTGGTAGAGCAGCTGGCCATCGAGCCCATACCAGCGGTGGCTGGCGTGGCCCAGCGCTCCTGCCTCCAGCTCCACCCAGCTGAAATGGCGCAGCTGGCGGCCCTGGGGGTCCACGCCATGGCGGGGCACACAGGCGGTGTTGAGGTAGGCGGTGCCGGCGCGGTCGCGCTGGAAACTGCGGCGCAGGCCCTGGCCGCGCCTGAGCTGGTGGTGCATGTGGCCGAACACCACCAGGGGCAGGGGCCGCTGGCGCTGGATGGCGGCGATGGCCAGGCCCAGGTCCTGGTCTCCCCAGTCGCAGGCTGGTTTTTTCCAGTCACGGCCGCAGGGATCGGCATGGTTGCTGCCCAGGCCGGAAGGGCCGCAGTGGGCCAGCAGCACCAGGGGCAGCGGCGGGGCCGCCGCCAGAGCGGCCTCGCGGATGCGACGGGCCGATTCCTCCAGGCTCGGCTGGCCGAACACCGCCTGCACGGCGGCCGAGAGGTGGAAACCGCCCCCGGCGGTGCCGGGGCGCGCCCCCACCACCGCCAGCCCCGGGGGGGTGAGCGTGCGCAGCCCCCAGCCGCAGTGCCGCTCGCCGAGCAGGTCGAGCTGGCGCCGCAGCGTGCGACCCGACGGATCCCGCCCGCAGTCGTGGTTGCCGAGGATGCAGGCCACGGGCAGGGGCAGGGCGCCCAGGCGCTCGGGGATGCGGGCCTGGCCGTCGCTCAGGTCTCCCACCACCAGCAGGGCATCGGGCTGCAGCACCTCCAGCAGCCGCTCATCGGTGGCGTCCCACTGGCCGTGCAGGTCACCGGCGATGGCGAGACGCAGCACAGGGCTGGGGGCGGAGCGCAATCCGATGCCTAGGCTGGAGCCATCCTGCAACAGCCGGGAACGGCCACACCTGCCCGTTGGTCTTCGCAAGCCCCCAGACAGCAGCCCCCCAGCCTGCAGGCGCCCCTGATCCTGGCCCAGCCGCGGCGCGGTGGAGTCCGGAGGGGATCCGGGAGCTGGCGCGGCAGCGCAAGGCCGTGATCCTGGCGCACTACTACCAGGATGAAGCCATCCAGGACGTGGCCGATTTCATCGGCGATTCCCTGGAGCTGGCCCGCAAGGCCGCCAGCACCGACGCCGAGCTGATCGCGTTCTGCGGCGTGCACTTCATGGCCGAGACGGCCAAGATCCTCAACCCCACCAAGACGGTGGTGCTTCCCGACCTGGCGGCCGGCTGTTCCCTGGCCGACGCCTGCCCGGCCGATGCCTTCGCGGCCTTCCGCGCCGAGCATCCCGACCACATCGTGGTGAGTTACATCAACTGCTCGGCGGCGGTGAAGGCCCAGAGCGACCTGATCTGCACCAGCAGCAACGCCGTGGAGCTGGTGAAGCAGCTGCCGGCCGACCGGCCGATCCTGTTTGCTCCCGACGAAAACCTGGGGCGCTGGGTGCAGGCCCAGAGCGGCCGCGAGCTCACCCTCTGGCCCGGCAGCTGCCAGGTGCACGTGGCGTTCAGCGAGCAGGCGCTGCTGCAGCTCAAGCTCGACCACCCCGAGGCCGAGGTGCTGGCCCACCCGGAATGTCAGCAGCACCTGCTGGATCTGGCGGATTTCATCGGCTCCACCAGCAAGCTGCTGCACCGCGCCGAGCAGAGCCCCGCCGCCAGCTTCATCGTGCTCACCGAGCCGGGCATCCTGCACCAGATGCGCCTGAAGGTGCCCGGCAAACAGTTTTTTGACGTGCCAGGTGCCGACGGCTGCAGCTGCAACGCCTGCCCCTACATGCGGCTCAACACCCTGGAGAAGCTGGGGCAGTGCCTGGAACGGCTGGAGCCGCAGATCCTGATGGAGGAGGAGCTGCGGCTGCGGGCGCTGGCGCCGATCGAGAGGATGCTGGCGATGAGCCGCTGAGCCCAGGGCGTTGACTCAGCGGCAGCCCTGCACCGAGATCCGGTAGCTGAAGCCGAGGGCACCGGGATCGGCGCTGGCCCCCACCTTGATGTTCATCTGGGAGGCCTGCTTGCCGGCCACGGCGGGGAAGGGCCCGAACATGCGGCCGGTGCCGATCGGGGGAGACATCAGGGTGTTGAACATCTGCAGGCTGGAGCCATCGCTGAATTTCATATAGCCCTCCACCGGATATTTGGCCTTGGGATCTGAGGAATTGGCGGTGAAGAAATACTTGTAGCTGCTGTAGGGCTGATCGACCACGAAATCCGTGTTCCAGTTGGTCTTGCCGATCAGCTTGCCCCGGCCCACCGACTTGCTCACGATCGGGGTGGCCCCATTGCCGCCGATCGGCTGCAGAAAGGTGCAGGTCTGGGCCTGCACTGCCCCGGGGCCGCAGGCGATCAGCGCCAGCGCAGCCGGGGTGGCCAGCGCCAGGGCGCGGCGGATGGCGACAGGGTGCGGAAC
>JBEDAU010000202.1:0-8850 GCA_041177605.1 Cyanobacteriota bacterium
GTGGATGGCCCCTCCATGACCCTGGCCCGCTCCGGGATCGGCAGCGGCTGCAGCGCCCGCAGGCCGGCGCGGGCCAGGGTCATGGAGGGGCCATCCACCGCCGCCCGGGCCGCGGCGATCACCGCGCCGTCACCGGTGGCGGCGCGCCAGCACCAGATCACACCGGTCAGGCGCCGGGCCCCATCGCCTTGCGGCCAGGGCCGCGACCAGCCGTCGCGGCAGCGCTCCAGCGCCGCCTGCAGGGGCTGGGCCAGCGCCGCGCCGAAGCGCCGCTGCAGCTCCCATTGGGCCGCGAACAGGGCCGGCGGATCCGGCTCCAGGCCTGCGGCCACGGCCGCTTCCTCCAGTTCGGGCAGGCCCGGCAGCGCCAGCAGGGCACTGCGGCTGGCATCGGAGAGCGACGGGTCCGCCAGGATGCGGCCCAGGGCATCGACCAGCTCCTCCTCCAACACCCCGGCCACCGGGGCGGGTTCGGCGGCGCCGGCCGCCGCCCGGGCCAGCAGGGCCTGCCGCCACAGCTCCTGGCCCGCATCCCAGCGGGCAAAGGAGTCGCGGTCGGCCGCCAGCAGATGCACCAGCTCAGCGGTGGGCCGGCCCAGCTCCAGCTTCACCGGCGCCGAGAACTGGCGCAGCAGCGACAGGGCAGGCGGATGGTGCTGGCGCGGCAGGCCCACCAGCCGCAGGCGCTGGTCGGCAGCGTCGATCACCAGCAGCCGGCTGGCCATGGCATCGGCGGCAGGCGGTGCGGCCTCGCCCTCCAGCCGCACCGGCAGCGGCTCACCGGCCTGGTCGATCAGGCCCAGGGCCAGGGGAATCACCAGCGGCTGCTTCTCAGGCTGGCCAGGCGTGGGGGGCGTGTGCTGGCGCAGATGCAGCTCCAGCACCCCGGCCTCCCCATCCCAGTGGCGCTGCACCTGCAGCACCGGGGTACCGGCCTGGTGATACCAGCGGCGGAACTGGGCAAAGGCAAAGCGGGGACCCTGGAGGTCGGCCGCCCAGGCCTCGCTGGCGGCATCCTCCATCGCCTGCACGAAGTCGGCGCAGGTGGCGGCCGAGCCGTCGTGGCGCTTCACATAGAGAGCCATGCCGCGCATGAATGCCTCCTCCCCCAGCAGGGTGTGGAGCATGCGGATCACCTCCGACCCCTTTTCATAGATGGTTGTGGTGTAAAAATTATCGATTGCCTGATAGGTATCCGGCTGCACAGGATGGGCCGTCGGCCCAGCATCTTCGCGAAACTGGGTGTTGCGCAACATCGCCACATTCTCGATGCGGTTGAGGGCGGCACCATGCAGATCTTCACTGAAGCTCTGGTCGCGGAATACGGTGAGGCCTTCCTTGAGTGACAGCTGGAACCAGTCGCGGCAGGTGATGCGATTGCCCGTCCAGTTATGGAAGTACTCGTGGGCGATGACGCTCTCGATGCGCTCCAGCTCCGCATCGGTGGCGGTCTCGGCGTCAGCGAGCACCAGCTTGGAGTTGAAGATATTCAGACTCTTGTTCTCCATGGCGCCCATATTGAAATGGCGCACCGCGACAATGTTGTACTCATCCAGGTCATATTCCAGTCCATAGCGCTGCTCATCCCAGGCCATGGCCCGCTTCAGCGACGCCATCGCGTGGGCCGTGTAAGGCGCATCACCGGGCTCCACATGAATGCGCAGGGCCACCTCACGGCCACTGGCGGTGATGAAGCGGTCGCGCACCTCCTCCAGGCAACCGGCCACCAGCGCAAACAGATAGGAGGGCTTGGGGAAGGGGTCGTCCCACACGGCGTAGTGGCGCTCGGCCCCGTTGCGCGGATCCGGCGCCAGCGGCCCGGCCTCGATGCAGTTGCCGTTGCTGAGCAGCACGGGGCAGCTCTGACGCTCCGCCTCGATCCGCACCCGGAAGCGACTGAGCAGGTCGGGGCGATCGGGATGGAAGGTGATGCGGCGGAAGCCCTCGGCCTCGCACTGGGTGGTGAACAGCCCGCCGCTCACGTACAGCCCCTCGAGGGTCGTGTTGGTGTCCGGATGGATGCGCACCCGGCTCTCCAGCACGAATGGGCGCCGGGGGGGCTGCGGAATCAACAGCCGCTCCGCCTCGAGCACGTAGGCCGGCGGCGCCAGGGGTTCGCCATCGATGCGCAGCTCCAGCAACTCCAGATCCACCCCCTGCAGCACCAGCGGACCGGGCTCGGCCCCGGGATTGGGGCTGCACTCCAGGCGTGAGAACACCTCCGTGGCGACTGCCGCCAGGCTGAAGGTCAGATCGATGCGATCGATCCCGAAGGGGGCAGGACGGTAGTCGGCCAGGCGCACGGCGGGGCTGGCCTCAACGGCGGCGGGGTGGAGGGCCATGGTCTGGGGGAACGCAGGCCGGATCCTGGCCCAGCCGCGGCCGGGTTAGTCAGGCTTGACGGCCGGCCTGGTGGCTGGGGGCTTGGCCGGTGCAGGCTTGGCGGCGGCCGGCTTGGCAGCGGCGGGCTTGGCGGCCGGGGCAGGGCCCTCCGTCTGGGCCTTGATCGCCTCCTCCACCCGCTTCACCACCTCGGCCGGCACCTGCTGGGGGCACACCTCCACCGCTCCGATCACCGCTGAATTGATCGAGCCCTGCCGCAGTTCCTCCACCGTGAGCGGCCTGGCACCCAGCTGGGCGATGGCCCCGGCGTGCTGCCCCTGGATCACCTGGGTGATGGTCTCCCCCGCAATGCCCACGGCCTTGTCGAAATCCACGCCAGCCGCCCGGGCAAGGCAGACATTCACTGCGGCGATGCGGGTGTAGAGATTCATCTCCGCCTCGCTGGCCGGCGCCGCATGGGCCGGCTGGGCTGCCACCAGCAGGGGCAGCAACAGGGGTAGCAGGGCCCACACGGCCAGCCGGCCGGGCTGGCAGCGGATCCCGACTTCACGGAGGCAGGGCAGGAACAACAAGACCCGAACGCGAACAGGGGTCATGCTGCTGCATTCAGGGCAGGGCCGCACCGGCCTCCTCCACCCGGATTTCGTGGTGGGTTTCGGCCAGCTCCAGCACGCCGTCTTTCCAGGAGTAGATCGAGCGGGCCCGGTAGCGGTCCTGGTCGACCAGCCGGATGTGTTCCAGGATGTCCCACTCCTGATAGTGGGACTCGAAGATCAGCTCGTGCTCGTCGACCTGGCGGATCTGGCTCTTGGTGGGGCTGCCGCAGAGATACCCCCGGCTGCGCCGCAGCTGGTGACCACAGAGATAGGCCTCCATCGTGCCGGTCGGCACGTAGCGGGGCTTCTGTTCGAAGAAGGCGTAATCATTTTCGGGCCACCAGGTGAAGCGGTAGGCCGCATCCCCCTCCACGGGTTCGGAGAAGGTCTCCACCCGCAGCATCATGTCGACGCGCAGGGCCTCGCCATCGGCAAAGAAATACAACCGCCGCGAGCGCCACAGACCGAGGTTGCGGGCAAACCAGCGGCGCAGGCTGCTGTCGAGCTGGATGCGACTCGGTACCGCCCGATAGAGCGGCGGGGCCAGCCGCTGGTCCGATCCAGCCCCGTGTTCCGGTGCAGCCATGCCGGCTTTCCCCCGGGCTGTTGAGAGCCCACTGCAGCGTCAGCACCGTCATAGCCACGCCAGGCCAATTCGGCCCGATGTCCATAGGGTGGGCGGGTGACCGCCTCTCCCGCGCTCTCCTCGGCACCGGACCCGGCCCGCCAGCCCCTGCGGCTGCTGCTGGTGGCCGCTCGCCACCACCTGGTGAGTGCCGACCTGCGCAATCTGGTGCAATTCCTCAACAGTGAGGACAGCGGCTTCGAGGTGAGCCTGGAGCTGGCCGATCCCGCCCTGCAGCCGGAACTGCTGGAGCTGCACAGGCTGGTGGCCACGCCAGCCCTGGTGAAGCTCGACCCACCACCCAAACAGGTGATCGCCGGCAGCGCCATCAGCCAGAAGCTGCGCAGCTGGCTACCGCGCTGGCAGCAGATGGAGGTGGTCACGAGCCTGGGCATGAGTCTGCGGCCGGCCGAGAGCGATGGCAGCCGCACCCAGCGGGAACTGCAGCTGGAGGACCAGCTGCTGGTGCTGCGCCAGGAGAACGAGACCCTGATCGAGCGGCTCGGCGTGCAGGAGCGGCTGCTGCGGATGGTGGCCCACGAGCTGCGCACCCCGCTCACCGCCGCCAAACTGGCCCTGCAGAGCCACGAGCTGGGCCAGATCGACGCACCCCGGTTCCAGGACGTGCTCAAGCGCCGTCTGGATGACATCCAGGAGCTCTCCAAGGATCTGCTCGAGGTGGGAACCACCCGCTGGGAGGCCCTGTTCAATCCCCAGCGCCTGGCCCTGGGCCAGGTGGCCGCCGAGGCGATCCTGGAACTGGAGAAGCTGTGGATCGGTCGCCGGCTCGAACTGGTGACCGATATCCCGGCCGACCTGCCGGATGTGTTCGCCGATCAGCGGCGCATGCGCCAGGTGTTTCTCAACCTGCTCGAGAATGCCCTCAAGTTCACCCCTGAAGGGGGTCGGGTGACCCTCACCCTGCTGCACCGCACCAGCCAGTGGGTGCAGGTGAGCGTCTGCGACAGCGGACCGGGTATTCCCAGCGAGGAACAGCAGCGGATCTTCCAGGACCGGGTGCGCCTGCCCCAGACCTCGGCCAGCACCCCCGGCTACGGCGTTGGGCTCTCGGTCTGCCGCCGAATCGCCGAGGTGCACGGCGGCCGCATCTGGGTGGTCTCGGAGCCGAATGAGGGGGCCTGCTTCCACTTCACCGTGCCGGTGTGGAGCGGCCAGAGCCAGCCCGCCTTGACGAAGGGACGCCCCGCCCCGTAACTTCCTCTCAACAGCGCAAGGGCTGAAACGCCAGTGCTGCTGTGGCCTCGCCCCCATCGTCTAGAGGCCTAGGACACCTCCCTTTCACGGAGGCGACAGGGGTTCGAATCCCCTTGGGGGTATAACAATCAAACTTACATCTTTAGCATTAATAGTATATTATCTTTTTTGTAGGAATTCGCTTTAACCACTCCGGTTAATTAATCCGTCGGGCTGCGTGATCACTCGAGGCGGCTCTGGAATTATTTCTTAATTTAAAAGTATCTGCAGCCCGGAACCGCAAATCCAGGCTGCAGGCCGGTATTGGTTTCCAGAGTGCATGTCCAGAGAGCATGCATCAACCCGAAGTCAGAGGCCGGTCGTTGAGGTCTGGGGCTCACCCCACAACAAGCACACCGGCTCGGCGCTGGGCTTCCTGCTGCACACCCCGCAGATTGTTGGCCAGGTCGTCGCGAAGCCGCTGCTCAATCAGGCCGATCGGCATGCCGGGCTTGCCCTGCACCGTGAGCTCGTAGAGCAGGGCAGTGACACTGCCGCTGCAGGCGATGCGCCAGGCGCCCTCAAAGCGCCGGAAATCCCCGCGCACCATCTGGAAACGCAGCTCGCGGGCGGCGTGGTCTTCCTCCAACTCCAGCTCCACCCGGGCACTGAACCGCAGGCCACAGAACTGTTGGGTCCCCACCTGTTCGAGGCCCACCCGGGTGCCGCGACGCCAGAGCTGGCGGGAGCTGGCCAGATTGGGAATGAAGCGGCTGAGGTTGGCGTAGTCGGTGAGCACCGCCCAGAGCCACTGGGCATCCAGGTCCTGGCGCAGCTGCACAGCCAGGCGGCGAACCCCCTGGGGGAGGCGCTCCATGTCCTGCTGGATGGTGTCGAGCTGACAGCTGCCAGCCACCGATGCCAGGGCAGGGGGGCCGGCCTCAGGGGACACGAGCGAGGCGAGAAGCTGCGCCAATGGCTCCGCCGTGGTGTGCTGGGGCACAAACCTAGCGGGGTTGCTCCCACACCGCTGAGCGGTGTGGCAGGGAGACGTTCACTATGATCAGCGCGCTTTAGCGGGGGTCCCTGTTCCGATGCGTGTTTCCACCGGTCGCACCGCCCAGTCCGACTCCCGGATGTTCACCGTGGTGGTGGAGGCGATGGGAATCGGCCAGCAGCGCCGTGCCGAACGGCGGCTGCAGGTGCCCTTCAGCCAGCTGCAGACCACGGTGCGCACCGTTGCACTCCAGGGCGGTCGGATCACCGCCGTGATCGCCGGCGGTGCCGAAGCCAACGGCTCAGCAGCCGCCAGCACCCCGGCCCAGCCGGCGCCCGCCGCCAGCGCCGCCAAGCCAGCCGCCCCTCCGAAACCTGCTGCCGTGTCCCACGCCGACGTCCCCGTCAACACCTACAAGCCGAAGGCCCCCTTCATCGGCACGGTGCTTGAGAACTACAGCCTTGTGGGTGAAGGCGCCATCGGCCGGGTGAACCACATCACCTTCGACCTCAGCGCCGGCGACCCCCAGCTGCGCTACATCGAGGGCCAGAGCATCGGCATCATCCCCGAGGGCACCGACGCCAACGGCAAGCCCCACAAGCTGAGGCTGTATTCGATCGCCAGCACCCGCCACGGCGACAACCTGGCGGGCAATACCGTGTCGCTCTGCGTGCGTCAGCTGCAGTACGAGAAGGACGGCGAGACGATCAACGGCGTCTGCTCCACCTACCTCTGCGACATCGAGCCCGGGGCGAAGGTGAAGATCACCGGACCCGTGGGCAAGGAGATGCTGCTCCCCGACGATGAGGAGGCCAACGTCATCATGCTGGCCACCGGCACCGGCATCGCGCCGATGCGCACCTACCTGCGCCGCATGTTCGAACCGGCCGAGCGCGAGAAGAACGGCTGGCAGTTCCGCGGCAAGGCCTGGCTGTTCATGGGCGCCCCCCTGACCCCGAACCTTCTCTACGACGCCGATTTCCAGCACTACCAGAACCAGTTCCCCGACAACTTCCGTTACACCACGGCAATCAGCCGTGAACAGCAGAATGCCAAGGGTGGCCGGATGTACATCCAAGACCGGGTGCTCGAGCACGCCGACGAGATTTTCTCGATGATCGAGAACCCCAAGACCCACGTCTACATGTGCGGCCTGAAGGGCATGGAGCCGGGCATCGACGAGGCCATGACCGCCGCCGCCGCCGCCAAGGGCCTCAACTGGGCCGAGCTGCGTCCCCAGCTCAAGAAGGCCGAGCGCTGGCACGTGGAGACCTACTGAGCCCCACGCACTCCGATCCACCCCCCGGATCGTCGCCTCGCCCGCCCTCACCGGCGGGCTTTTTGCTGGCCCGGGGATTTTTTGGCGATTCCCACACAGAGTCGGTCACAAACCCTGCCGCTGCGATGGGTTGGGGCAGCGGTGCCGTTAGACCTTGGGCATCACCTTGGGCAACGACGAGGGAGCCATGGCCGCCGTGCTCACCAACCCCCTGCGGGTCGGCCTCCGGCAGGAGCGGGTGATTCCGCCCCAGTGCATCGTGATCTTCGGGGCCAGCGGCGACCTCACCCACCGCAAACTGATCCCAGCCCTCTTCGAGCTCTATCGCCAGCGGCGCCTGCCCAGTGAGTTCGCCGTGGTGGGCTGCGCCCGCCGCCCCTGGAGCGACGAGGAGTTCCGCCGGCGCATGGCCGAGGCCCTGGCCGACGAGATCGGTGAGCACCGCAGCGCCTGGGAGCAGTTCGCCGCCGGCCTCTTCTATGAGCCAGCCGACCTCTCCGATCCGGCCACGATCGTGCAGCTGGGCCAGCGCCTGGAGGCGATCGACCGCAACCGCGCCACCCGCGGCAACCGAACCTTCTACCTGTCGGTGTCGCCGGCCTTCTACGGCAGCGGCACCCGCGCCCTGGCCGCAGCCGGCCTGCTGGCCGATGCCGAGCGCAGCCGGGTGGTGATCGAGAAGCCCTTCGGCACCGACTACGCCAGCGCCCAGGAGCTCAACCGGATCGTGCTGGGCTGCGCCAAGGAACAGCAGATCTTCCGCATCGACCACTACCTGGGCAAGGAGACGGTCCAGAACATCCTGGTGCTGCGCTTCGCCAACACCATCTTCGAGCCGATCTGGAACCGGAATTACATCGCCAACGTGCAGATCACCGCCGCCGAGACGGTGGGGGTGGAGGAGCGGGCCGGGTACTACGAGACCAGTGGGGCCCTGCGGGACATGGTGCAGAACCACCTCACCCAGATGCTGGCCCTCACCACCATGGAGCCGCCGGGGCGCTTCGACCCCGAGGCGATCCGCAACGAGAAGGCCAAGGTGCTGCAGGCCGCCCGCCTGGCCGATGAACAGGAGCCCTGGCAGTGCTGCGTGCGGGGCCAGTACGGCGCCGGTGGCTCCAGCGGCAGGCCGATTCCCGGCTACCGCCAGGAGCCCGGCGTGAACCCCAACAGCACCACGGAGACCTACGTGGCGATGAAGCTGTTCATCAACAACTGGCGCTGGCAAGGGGTGCCGATCTATTTGCGCACCGGCAAGCGCCTGCCCAAGCGCCTCTCCGAGGTGGTGCTCACCTTCCGCGAGGCCCCGGTGCACCTGTTCGACGCCGCCGCCGGTGCCCCGACCCCCAACCAGCTCATCCTGCGCATCCAGCCGGACGAGGGGGCCGAGTTCAAGTTCGAAGTGAAGGCGCCGGGCTCGGGCATGCGCAGCCGCCCGGTGGACATGGCCTTCTCCTACGACGAGAGCTTCGGCGAACCCAGCGATGAGGGCTACGTGCGCCTGCTGGCCGACGCCATGCTCGGCGATCCGACCCTGTTCACCCGCAGCGATGAGGTGGAGGCGGCCTGGCGCCTTTACACCCCCGTGCTGGAGGTGCTTGAGGAATCGCCCTGGCAGCTGCCCGTGCACCCCTACGAGGCCCGCACCTGGGGACCCGCCGCCGCCGATTCCCTGCTGGCCAACGACGGCCTGGTGTGGCGGCGGCCCTGACCGGACGCCCGGATCCAGTCCGCCCCGGTCCAACAGCCCCGATCAACAGACCCCGCCCGCCGCTCTCCGCCCGTCCGTCGCCCCATGGCCGCCCAGCTCACCCTC
>JBEDAU010000203.1:0-4930 GCA_041177605.1 Cyanobacteriota bacterium
CCCCTCGGGATCATGCAGTTCACGACCCAGCAGCTGCATCCCGCCGCACACTCCGAAAACGTGCCCACCCGCTGCGGCGAATTGCAGCAGTTCACGGCATAGCACTCCGCTCTGCCGCAGGGCTTCCAGATCCCGCAGGGTTTGCTTGCTGCCGGGCACCACCACCGCATCGGGTTGCCCCAGTGCCTCGCCCGGTGCCACCCAGCGCAGCTGCACGCTGGGCTCCGCTTCCAGAGGATCGAGATCGGAAAAGTTGCTCAGCGACGGCAGCTTCAACACCGCGATCTCCACCTCGGCGCCGCGTTTGCGCCCCCTCCGTTCCAGTAGATCGAGCGAGTCTTCCGGGGGAAAGAGTTCATCCAGCCAGGGCATCACACCGAGCACTGGAATGCCGGTGTTGGCCTCCAGCCAGCGGCGCCCCTCATCAAACAGCTCCCGGCGACCGCGAAAGCGGTTGATCAGCAGGCCGCGGATCAGCGGCCGCTCCACCGGCCGCAGCAGCGCCAGGGTTCCCACCAGCTGCGCGAAGACCCCGCCGCGCTCGATATCGGCCACCAGGATGCAGCGGGCCCGCAGGTATTGGGCCAGGCGCAGGTTGGTGAGATCGCGTGGCTGCAGGTTCACCTCCACCGGGCTGCCGGCCCCCTCCAGCACCAGCCGGCCGCCAGGCTGGATCGCCTGCAGCTCCGCCAGGCCGGTTCGAATCGCGAGCCAGCCCGGCCGAAACCAGTCGCGGTAGTAGTGCTCGGCCCTGGCCCTGCCAACGGAGCGCCCCAGATGGATCACCTCGCTGGTGGAATCCCCCTGGGGCTTCAGCAGCACCGGGTTCATGGCGCACTGGGGCTCCACTCCAGCCGCCCAGGCCTGCAGCGCCTGGGAGTAGGCCATTTCGCCGCCGGCCTGGTCCACCCAGGCGTTGTTGCTCATGTTCTGCCCCTTGAAGGGCAGCGGCTGCTCGTCCCGGCGGCGCAGCGCCCGGCACAGGGCTGCGGTCATCAGCGACTTGCCGGCGCCGCTGCTGGTGCCCAGCACCATCAGTGGTGAGGGTGAGGCCGGCTGGGCTACCGGGGCATCCGGTCGCTTGAGAGGGTCGATCACAGGCGCGGCCTGCTGCGGCGCAGCCGGTGGTGGATCCGCTCCATCAGGGACGGGCGGGGAATCTCCCCGCTCCAGCCCGCCAGCAGCTCCCGGCCCATCGGCGTCAGCCGGACCCGCTCGGTCAAGCCCTGGCCATCCACCTCCCGGCGCAGCACCCCAAGCCGGATCAGCCAGATGACGTGGGTTTCCACCTGATCCGCGTCCAGTCGCCCCCAGCAGAGGTCTGCGGCATCGGGCAGTCGGCAGAAGGCCTCGCTGCCCATGGCCTGGGCGGCCAGGCGTTCATAGAAGGCCCGGCGGAAGGGCAGACAGCGCATGGCCTGACTGGCCCGGGCCGTGGCACGTCGATCCAGGAAGGAGGGCGCCTGCCGCCCGTCGTCGTGGCCTTGCCGTCGTTTCATGGGGGCATTCTCCCCGCCCGCCCGGCCGCCATGTTGGTTCTGGCCTCAGCCTCCCCCGCTCGCCGCCGCCTGCTGGAGCAGGCGGCCATCCCCCACCGGGTCGTGGTGAGTGGGGTGGATGAAGCTGCCATCCACGACCCCGATCCGCTGCAGTTGGTGCAGCGGCTGGCGGCAGCCAAGGCCCTGGCGGTCGCCACCGCCCTGGTTTCCACGGCCTTGAACGGGCCCAGTTTCGTGCTGGGCTGCGATTCGGTGCTCGTGTTCGACGGTGAGGTGCACGGCAAACCGCGTGACCCTGCCGAGGCAATCGCCCGCTGGCAGCGCATGGCGGGTGGCTGGGGAGAGCTCCACACCGGCCACAGCCTCCTCACCCTGCCGGCCGGCACCCCAGCCCCGGGGCCCGAGCTCCAGCCCCGCCTGGCGGTGGTCACCACCCGCGTGCAGTTCGCGCCACTGAGCCAGGTTGAGATCGAGGCCTACGTGGCCACCGGTGAACCGCTCCAGTGCGCCGGTGGCTTTGCCCTGGAGGGGCGGGGCGGGCTGGTGGTCGAGCGGATCGAGGGCTGTTTCAGCAATGTGATCGGCCTGAGTCTGCCGCTGCTGCGTCGTTGGCTGGCCGCAGGTCAGTAGCCGAACAGGGAATCGAGCAGTTGGCCCAGACTGGGGCCGCCTGGCTTCGGGCTGCGCTGGGGGGTGACCTGCAGCACCCGGTCCGACCAGCTGAAGCTGAGGCTGCTGCCCTGGTCGCTCAGCCGCACTGGCCAGGTGTTGCCCTTGCCGTCGGTGAGTCGATAGCCCTCGCCGCGCACTTTGCTGAAGGTGTACACGCTGCCGTCGCTGAGCTGCACATCCAGCGTGCTGCCCCGTTTGCCACTGCGTTCGTGCAGCTCACAGCTGCCACTGCTCAGGGTCTTGAACCAGCGGGTCATTCGGCACTGGGCCTGGCGGGTCAGGCCACCACCCTCCTGGCCGAACAGTTGGCGGGTGAGGTTGGGGTCCGGCACCCGCCGATCCCAGCCATCGCTCCAACAGCGCTGGGCTCCAGTGTCACAGGCCGCGCCGTTGCTGAGTCGGAACGCCCGGGGTGGGGCCTGCCCGGCCAGTTGGCGCAGGGCTGCCTGTTCGGCATAGGCGCCGTAGTACTCACGGGTGAGCCCCAGCGAGAGTCCCTGTCGGTCGTAGCAGCGCTGCTCCCGGCGGTCACAGACCACCCCGCTTCTGGGCAGTTCCAGCCCTCCCCAATGGTGCGCGCCGCCGTGGCCGTGGCCTGCCCCGCCGAACAGATGGTGGGTGAGCTGGGGGGCGACGGTACGCCGGCTGTAGCCATCGCTCCAGCAGAGGCTGGCCCGGGTGTCACAGAAGGCTCCGTTGCTGAGCCTGAAGTCGCGTACCGGTGGCCTGCCGGCCAGGTCGCGGCTGAGCCGGTCCGCCGCCATGCGGCCGAAATAGGTCTGGGTGTGTCCGATGGAAGGACCCTGGGCGTCGTAGCAGACCGGTCCGGCGGCATCGCAGAGCACTCCGGGGGCTGGACCACTCAGCTGTCCTCCTGCCGGTGCGCCGATCTGCTGGGCCTGGGCCTGGGGCCCCAGCAGGTTGAGCTGGAGCACGCCGGCCGCAAGCGAGGCACCTGCAGCAGACACCAGCAGGTCGAACGGGCGGAACCCGAGGCGATGACGGTCCATCTCAGTGGGTGGCGCAGTTGGGGAGCAGATCTGCCAGCAACTTATGGAGCCCGATTGCCACTGTCATCCCCGTATCGAGGGTGCGCCGGCATGTGTAACAAAGGGGCTCAGACAGAACAAAGCCCCCGCCTGAGGGCGGGGGCTGCTGGGTCGTGAACCCTGTGGTGATCGGGGCTGATCGGGGAGCGAAGCCCTGGGGCTCCGCTCATTTCCGACGAGTAGTTCCGCCGATCAGTCGAGGTCCGGCATGGCCAGGGTGGGCTCGGCCTGACGGTCGATACCCTTCTCGAAACCGGCAGCGGCGGCGCGAGCGCGGCCGGCATGCCAGAGGTGACCCACCAGGAAGAAGAAGGCGAGCACGAACTGGGTCGCGGCCAGCCACTGGCGGATGTTCACGAAGTTCACCGAGTTGGGCTCGGTGATGATCCCGCCAACCGAGTTCAGCGACGCGTTGGGAGCGTGGGTCATGTACTCAGCCGCACGGCGCACCTGCCAGGGCTGAATGTCGTTCTGGAGCTTGTCGAGGCTCAGACCGTTGGGGCCACGCAGGGGCTCCAGCCAGGGACCACGGAAGTCCCAGAAGCGCATGGTCTCACCACCGAAGATGATCTCGCCGGTGGGGGACCGCATCAGGTACTTGCCCAGACCGGTCGGACCCATGGCCGAACCGATGTTGGCGCCGAGGCGCTGGTCACGCACCAGGAAGGTGAAGCTCTGGGCCTGGGAGGACTCGGCGTTGGTGGGGCCGTAGAACTCCGAGGGATAGGCGGTGTTGTTGAACCAGATGTAGGCCGAGGCGATGAAGCTCATGAAGCTCAGGGCGCCGAGGCTGTAGCTCAGGTAGGCCTCCCCGTTCCAGATGAAGGCGCGGCGCACCCAGCCGAAGGGCTTGGTGATCACGTGCCAGATGCCACCGAAGATGCAGGTGAGGCCGATCCAGATGTGGCCGCCGATGATGTCTTCCATCGAGTTCACCCCGATGATCCAGCCCTCGCCGCCGAAGGGGGCCCGGAACAGGTAACCCCAGATCACGCCGGGATTGAGGGTGGGATTGGTGATCAGGCGAACATCGCCGCCACCGGGGGCCCAGGTGTCGTAGACACCACCGAAGAACATGGCCTTGAAGACCAGCAGCAGGGCGCCCACACCCAGAAGAATCAGGTGATAGCCAATGATGTTGGTCATCTGATTCTTGTCACGCCAGTCCTGGGAGAAGAAGGAGGAGTAGCTCTCCAGAATCTCAGGACCGCGAAGGGCGTGGTACAGACCACCCAGGCCGAGCACGGCCGAGCTGATCAGGTGCAGCACACCCACCACGAAGAAGGGATAGAGGTCCACGACCTCACCACCCGGACCAACGCCGTAGCCGAGGGTGGCCACGTGGGGCATGCAGATCAGCCCCTGCTCGTACATGGGCTTGTCGAAGGTGAAGTGGCTCACTTCGAACAGCATCATGGCGCCAGCCCAGAACACCATCAGACCGGCGTGGGCGACGTGGGCGCCGAGCAGGCGACCGGAGAGATTGATCAGGCGGGCGTTGCCGGCCCACCAGGCGTAACCGGTGGAGTCGAGGTCCTTGCCCCCGACGCTCACCAGCCCGGAATTAAAGGGCGTTTCCACGGGGCAGTACCTCTTCAGGGAAGACGAAGTTTTCGTGCGGCTGGTCAGCCGGTGCCATCCAGGCACGCAGGCCTTCATTCAGAAGAATGTTCTTCGTGTAGAAGGTCTCGAACTCGGGGTCCTCAGCGG
>JBEDAU010000204.1:0-2739 GCA_041177605.1 Cyanobacteriota bacterium
CAGTACTACCTGGCCCGCATGCTGGAAGACGGCAACAACGCCGACCGGGCCACGGCCCGCAAGGTGAAGGTGGTGTGGCCCAACCCCACCCACGTGAACATCTCGGCTGCGGGCGTAACCCGCAGCTCCCGCAACCCCGAGGCCGCTCGCAAGCTGCTGGAGTTCCTCACCTCCCCGAGCTCGGGAGAGGGTTACGCCAGTGCCAACAACGAATATCCGCTCAAGGGCTGGGGCAACAACGCCACGCTCAGGACGTTCGGCACCTTCAGAGCCTCGACGGTGTCGATGGAGCAACTGGGCCGGCGCAACCGCGAGGCGGTGGAGCTGATGGCGCAAGCTGGCTGGAAATAACGCCCTGCCGCGTTGACCCCATCCCTCGCCGAGCCCAGCACCGTGCCGCCGCGGGTCAGCCGCCGCCGCGGCCTGCTGGTGCTGGCGGTGCTGGGGATCAGCGGCCTGGCCCTGCTGCCGCTGCTGGCGCTGCTGCGCGACGCCCTGTTCGCCGCACCGACCAGTGGTCTGGGGCTGGGCATCGACGGGGCCGAGCAGGTCCGCGGCACCCTGTACCTGGTGGTGGGCGAGGGGACCATCGGGGCCCTGCTCGGTACCGCCATCGGCTGGCTCACGGCCGTCTGCCGCTTTCCGGGACGCCGCTGGCTGCGGATCGCCCAGCTGGTGCCCATGGCCTTCCCGGCCTACCTGCTGGCGGCCAGCCTGATCGACTGGGGCAGCCAGCACGGCCTGCGCATCCACGGGCTGGGCTGGGCGGTGGCGCTGCTCACCCTGGCCAACTACAGCTACGTGTTCCTGCTCAGCACCGAGAGCTTCTCGGTGAGTGGCCGGCGCCTGCTGGAGGCCAGCCGCAGCCTGGGGGTGGGGCCATGGGCCAGCTTCTTCCGCGTTGCCCTGCCGATTGCCCTGCCCTCGATCGGAGCCGGCGTGGCCCTCAGCGCCATGGAGGTGGTGAACGAGCTCGGGGCGGTGCGGTTGCTGGGCGTGCCGAGCCTCTCGGCCGGCATTCTCGACCGCTGGCAGGTGGATGGCGATCCCCAGGGAGCGGCGTTGCTGTCGCTGGTCGCCCTGGCGATCGTGGCCCTGCTGATTGCCAGTGAGCGCCTGCTGCGGCAGCGCAGCCGCCGCTGGAACCTGGAGGGGGGCGCCAGCCGTGAGCAGCTGTGGGAGCTCCACGGCGGCCGGGCCCTGCTGGCCCAGTTGATCACGGCCCTGCCTCCCCTGGCAGCCGTGGCCATTCCGCTGCTGTGGATCCAGCAGGGCTGGCAGGGCCTCACGGCTGAGCCCTTCAGCGAACTGATCCAGCTGGCCGGCCGCAGCCTGGGTCTGGCCTTCGCCGCCACGGGGGTGACCTGCCTGGGGGCACTGCTGCTGGCGATCGGCCGCCGTTGGAGCCCCCAGCCGGTGGTGCGCCAGCTCAGTTTTCTGGCGGGTCTGGGCTACGCCATCCCCGGCAGCGTGCTGGCCCTGGGGCTGATCGTGCTGGGTGGTCCCCTGGGCCTGGGGCCAGCCCTGCTGCTGCTCTGGGGCTACGGCGACCGCTTCATGGCCGTGTCAAAGCAGGGCCTCGATGCCGCGCTGGAGCGCATCCCGCCCAGCATGGACGAGACCGCCACCAGCCTGGGCTGCGACTGGCTGGGAGTGCTGCGGCGGGTGCACCTTCCCCTGCTCAGGGGGCCGCTGCTGGTCAGCGGCCTGCTGGTGTTTGTGGATGTGGTGAAGGAACTGCCGATCACCCTGGCCCTGCGGCCGTTTGACTTCGACACCCTGGCGGTGCGGGTGTTCCAGTACGCCAGTGATGAGCGGGTGGGCGCCGCCATGGGCCCGGCCGTGCTGATCATGCTGTTTGGCCTGGTCGCTTCCCTGGCCCTGGTGCCAAGCCTGGAGCGGCGCGGTTAGCTGCCCGATCAGGCCGCCGCCAGCAGCGGCGCCGTGTCGACCAGTGCCGGAGCCAGCCGCATGCTGGTTTCGCCGGCGGGAACCTCGATCAGCTGGGCCTGGCGGATCCTGGAGATCAGTCGGGTGGTGGTGACCCGGGTGGTGCCGATCAGCTCGCCGATGCGCTCATGGGTGAGTCGGAAGGGCAGGTCACACCAGCTGCCGCAGCGTCGCCCCAGGCGCACCACCAGCAGCCCCAGGAGGGCATGCAGCCGCTGCTCGGCACTGCCCAGATGGCGAATCCGCAGCAGCTGCAGGGTCCATTCGTTGACCGGATCAAAGCCATCACCAGCCCTGGGCTCGGCGTCGCTGCGGAAGCTCAGCGGCGTGAGCGCCTCAACGCACACCCCCTCGCTGCAGAGCCGGTCGGTGCGCAGCTGATCGCCGGCCTGGAGAAAGGCCAGGGTCATGCCCTCGGTTTCCTCGCAGGGGCAGTAGACCCGGGCCACCCCATCCAGGACCTCGATGCAGGTTCCCCCGGGCCGCAGCGCCGGATCCAGAAGGACGGTCTGACCCGCCGGCATGCGTACAGCGCTGGTGGGGACGTCGGGAAGAAAGCGGAAACTCATGGCCGCCGCAGGGGGGCTTATTGCGAATGACTCGCAACCTAAACAAGGGCGGCGGCTTTTTGCAAGCGATTCTCAATAACAGCTGGCTGTTGCGATCCGGCTCGCCGCCGGGGGGCGGGCGGCGATTGGAGCCCCGGGGCGACTGGGCCGGTCATGGAGGCAGGCGATGGAGACAGGCGATGGGCGCGGCTTCAATGCGCAAATGCTGAAGTGAATGCGC
>JBEDAU010000205.1:0-5387 GCA_041177605.1 Cyanobacteriota bacterium
GCCGACTGGGGCCACTACGGCGGCCTGTTCATCCGCATGGCCTGGCACAGCGCCGG
Source organism: Cyanobacteriota bacterium (assembly GCA_041177605.1). GTDB lineage: Bacteria > Cyanobacteriota > Cyanobacteriia > PCC-6307 > Cyanobiaceae > NIES-981. The sequence continues at coordinate 57 of JBEDAU010000205.1, forward strand.
CACCTACCGCACCGCCGACGGCCGCGGCGGCGGCGGCACCGGCAACCAGCGCTTCGCGCCGATCAACAGCTGGCCCGACAACGGCAACCTCGACAAGGCCCGCCGGCTGCTGTGGCCGATCAAACAGAAATACGGCAACCGCATCTCCTGGGCCGACCTGATGATCCTGGCCGGCAACGCCGCCCTCGAATCGATGGGGCTGCGCACCTTCGGCTTCGGCGGCGGCCGCGCCGACATCTGGCAGCCCGAGGAGGACATCTACTGGGGCAACGAGACCACCTGGCTGGGCGATGAGCGCTACAGCGGCGATCGCCAGTTGGAGCAGCCCCTGGCGGCGGTGCAGATGGGCCTGATCTATGTGAACCCCGAGGGCCCCAATGGGGTGCCCGACCCGGTGGCCTCCGGCCGCGATGTGCGCGAAACCTTCGCCCGCATGGCGATGAACGACGAGGAGACCGTGGCGCTCACCGCCGGCGGCCACACCTTCGGCAAGGCCCATGGGGCCGGCAGCGCCGAACTGGTGGGGCCGCCACCGGAGGGGGCGCCCCTGGAGGCGATGGGCCTGGGCTGGGCCAACCGCCACGGCAGCGGCAAGGGGGCCGATGCCACCACCAGCGGCATCGAGGGCGCCTGGAAACCCAACCCCACCCGCTGGGACATGGGCTACTTCGAGATGCTGTTCGGCTACGAGTGGGAGCTGATCAAGAGCCCCGCCGGTGCCTGGCAGTGGCAGGCGAAGAACTGCCGCGAGGAGCACCTGATCCCCGATGCCCACATCCCCGGGCTCAAGCACCCGCCGATGATGACCACGGCGGATCTGTCGCTGCGCTTCGATCCGATCTATGAGCCGATCTCGCGCCACTTCCACCAGCACCCGGAGGCCTTCGCCGATGCCTTCGCCCGCGCCTGGTTCAAGCTCACCCACCGCGACATGGGGCCCAAATGCCTCTACCTGGGCCCTGAAGTGCCGGCGGAAGAGCTGATCTGGCAGGACCCCATCCCTGCCTGTGATCACCCGCTGGTGGATGGCGCCGCCATCGCCGATCTCAAGGCACGGGTGGCCGCCTCCGGTCTCAGCGTGGCGGAGCTGGTGGGCACCGCCTGGGCCTCGGCCTCCACCTTCCGCGGCTCCGACAGGCGCGGCGGCGCCAACGGCGCCCGGGTGCGGCTGGCCCCCCAGAACACCTGGGCCGTGAACCAGCCCGAGCAGCTGCAGCGGGTGCTGGCGGTGCTCGAAGGCATCCAGCAGGCGTTCAATGCTTCCCGCACCGATGGCGTGCGGGTGTCGCTGGCGGATCTGATCGTGCTGGCCGGTGGCGTGGGCGTGGAGCAGGCCGCCGCCGCCGCCGGGCACCCCGTGGAGGTGCCGTTCACGCCCGGCCGCATGGATGCCTCAGCGGAGCAGACGGATGGGCAGTCCTTCGCGGTGATGGAGCCCCAGGCCGATGGCTTCCGCAACTGGCAGAAGGGCCCGCTGAGCGTGAGCGCCGAACACCTGCTGGTGGACCGGGCCCAGCTGCTGGGTCTGAGCGCGCCGGAGATGACGGTGCTGGTGGGCGGCCTGCGGGTGCTGGGCGCCAACAGCGGCGGCGTGCCCCATGGCGTGTTCACCGAGCGGCCGGGGGTGCTGAGCACCGACTTCTTCGTGAACCTGCTCGACATGGCCACCACCTGGAGCCCGGTCGACGACACCGGCGAGCTGTTCGAGGGCCGCGACCGCAGCAGCGGCGCCCTGCGCTGGAGCGGCACCCGTGTGGATCTGGTGTTCGGCTCCAACTCCCAGCTGCGGGCCATCGCCGAGGTGTACGCCCAGAGCGACGGCGCCCCGCGTTTCCTGTGCGACTTCGTGAGCGCCTGGGTGAAGGTGATGGAGGCCGATCGCTTTGATCTGAAGCGTTGCGTGTCTGAAGCGTTGCCCGCCTGATCGCAGCGCTGCCATGGCCCAGGGCAGGAGCAAGGCGGAGGGTTGTGGTTGTGGAGCGGATCGCGCCGCAGCGCTGCAGCGCCACACGCTCTGGGCGGTGCTGCTGATCAACGCCGCCATGTTTGGCGTGGAGCTCGCTTTCGGTCTGCGAGCCGGCTCCACCGGCCTGATCGCCGACTCCCTCGACATGCTCGCCGATGCCGGCATCTATGGCCTCAGCCTGGCGGCCGTCGGCCGCAGCCCTGGCCAGCAGCGGCAGGCCGCCAGGCTCAGCGGCCGCCTGCAGATCGCCCTGGCCGCCTGGGTGCTGCTGGATGTGCTGCGGCGCGCCCTGCTGGGCTCCCAACCGATCAGCACCCTGATGGTGGCCATCGGCGCCCTGGCCCTGCTGGCCAACCTGGTGTGTTTGCTGCTGGTGCGCCGGCACCGCCAGGGCGGCCTGCACATGCGGGCCTCGGTGATCTTTTCCACCAACGACACCCTGGCCAACCTGGGCGTGATCGCCGCTGGCCTGCTGGTGGCCTGGAGCGGCAGCCCCATCCCCGACCTGCTGATCGGCTCCGCCATCAGCCTGCTGGTGCTCCATGGCGGCTGGCGGATCCTGCGCGAGGCGCGTGCTGCCTCTGCCGCTGCGCCGATGAAGCCCCCTTCATGAACTCCCATTGCCGCCGATGAAGACCGGTGTCGAATGGGCGGCTGCCCTTGCTGGCTCCGCCGGGCGGGGCCATTGTGACTGCAACGGGATTCGGAGGCTCCACGGATGGAAGACACCCCCCCTGAGCATCCAGTAGGAGCGCGCTGACGATCCGGCCCCTGCTCCAACACTCTCGACGGATCTACTGATGTTCCTGGCGTGGCGCTGGTCTCTGCGATCAGCCCTGTCGCCGTCCACTGCACCGTTCACGGCCAAGCCCCAGGTGCCCCGGATCCAACGGAACGTCCCAATCGACACCTGGCCCCAGGTGCCAGCGCCGGCAGCTCCGCCCACAACTGAAAACCACCTGATCGGAACACGATCACGGCTGTTGCCAAGCAAAAAAATCGCACAGCTGCGTCCGACCCCCCTTGGGCCCAAACCCCTGGGACAACAGCACGGCTGAGCAGACAAATGCCCGGGGCCAACGCTCCGGGCTTTGTTGTGGGTGGCTGGTTGGCGCCATGCTGGCGCCAACGGTGACTCCAGCCCATGCCTGCAGTGGGGACAGCTTTTCAGCGGCTTCACCAGCACCTGCACCACACCCGCCTGCTGGGCTCGATCAGCAGCGCCCTCTATTACGACCAGAACACGGTGATGCCGGCCGCCGGCGCCGCCTGGCGCGGTGAACAGCTGGCCCTGCTGGCCGGCCAGCTGCACGAACGCCAGAGCAGCGCCGCCTACGCGGAACTGGTGGCGGCAGCGGAGGCCGAGCTCGACGCCGAGGCCCCGCCCGAGCGGCGCCGCAACCTGCAGCTGCTGCGCCTGGAGCTGGAGCGCCAGCGCTGCCTCGATCCGGCCCTGGTGCGGGCCCTGGCCCAGGCCCAGTCGCGCGGCAATGCCGTCTGGCAGGACGCTCGCGCCCGCAACGACTTCGCCAGCTTCGCGCCGGCCCTCCGGGAGCTGATCGCCCTGCGCCGCCAGCAGGCCAGCCAGCTGGCCGCCGCCGAACCGGTCGCCCGCAGCCCCTGGGAGATCCTGGCCCAGCCCTTTGAGCCCGACGTGAGCAAGGCACGGCTGGAGGCGCTGTTTGCCCCGCTCAAGGCCGAACTGCCGGCCCTGCTGGAGCAGGTGCAGGCCACCGGCCCAGCTCGGGAGCCGGATCTGCCCGAGGCCCTGCAGGAGCAGCTCAGCGCCGACCTGCTCGACAGCTGGGGCTACGACCCGCAGCGCTGCCAGCGTTCCCGCTCGGCCCACCCCTTCTCCTGCACCGTGGGGCCCCACGACTTCCGCATCACCACCCGGGTGGTGCCCGGCCAGCCCCTCTCCGCCTTCCTGGCCACCGCCCACGAGTGGGGCCACTCCCTCTACGAGCAGGGGCTGCCCCGCACCGATGACCACTTCTTCCCCTGGCCGCTGGGGGAAGCCACCTCGATGGGGGTCCACGAGTCGCAGTCGCTGTTCTGGGAGTGCCGGGTGGCCCGCAGCCGCGCCTTCTCCGAGCGCTGGCATCCCCGCTTCTGCGGCGGCCTGGGCGGGGATCCCTGGGGTGGGGCGGCCGGCTTCTGGCGTGCCCTCAATCCCCTGCGGCCCGGCCTGATCCGGGTGGAGGCCGACGAGCTCAGCTACGGCATGCACATCGTGCTGCGCTTCGAGCTGGAGCTGGCCCTGCTGGAGCAGGACCTGCCGGTGGAGGAGCTGCCGCGCCAGTGGAACCGCGGCATGGCTGCGCTGCTGGGGCTGGAGCCGCCCAGCGACCGGCAGGGCTGCCTGCAGGACATCCACTGGGCGGAGGGATTGTTCGGCTACTTCCCCAGCTATGCCCTGGGCCACCTGATCAGCGCCCAGCTGGCTGAGGCCATGGAGGCCGACCTCGGCGGGGTGGGAGCGATCGAGGCGGCGATCGCGGCCGCAGAGGAGGGGCGGCTGCGGGAGTGGCTGGCGGCGACGGTATGGCCCCTGGGCCGGGCGGTGAACGGCGAGGAGCTGGTGGAGCGGGTGAGTGGCCGGCCCCTGTCGGCCCAGCCCTTTCTGCGCTACCTGAGGGCCAAGGTGGAGGCACTCCAGGCCTGCGCCTAGCCGGACGCGGGTCCCTGCATAGGATGCGCGGCGCTGATTCCGCTGCCTCGCATGGCCAACATCGACCACGCCCCGAGCCGCACGATGCTCAACCTGCTGCACGTGCTGCCGGCCTTCGCCGATGAGCCCGAGCTGCGGCTCAACGCGATCGTGGAGCTCAACAGCAACACGATCAACAAGTATGAGCTGATCACGGAAACCGGCCACCTGAAGCTCGACCGGGTGGGCTACTCCTCGCTGGCCTATCCCTTCGCCTACGGCTGCATCCCCCGCACCTGGGACGAGGACGGCGACCCGCTCGACATCGAGATCGTGGGTGTGACCGAACCCCTGGTGCCCGGCTCCCTGGTGGAGGCCCGCATCATCGGCATCATGAAATTCGACGACGGCGGTGAAGTCGACGACAAGGTGATCGCCGTGCTGGCCGACGACAAGCGCATGGATCACATCACCAGCTACACCCAGCTCGGCGACCACTGGCAGAAGGAAACCCAGTACTACTGGGAGCACTACAAGGATCTCAAGAAGCCCGGCACCTGCCGTGTGAACGGCTTTTTCGACACCGCTGAAGCCGTGAAGATCATCAAGGACTGCGAAGCCCGCTACGCCAGCGCGATCGATCCCAAGCTGGTGAACTGAGCGTCAGATCGCGGCCCGGGCCAACGCCCGGGCCATGCCATCGCGGCTGGCGAGC
>JBEDAU010000206.1:0-7434 GCA_041177605.1 Cyanobacteriota bacterium
TCAGGCTGGCGGTTGGGCTGGCCCCCGAATAGAGGGCCTGAAGCAGCTGCTGGCGAGAGGCCGCAGGATCGGCACTGGCCAGCAGGGCCAGGGCACCAGCCACATGGGGAGTGGCCATCGACGTGCCGTTGTAGCTGGCGTAGCCCCCGCCGGGCACGGTGGAGACAATGCCGGAGCCTGGGGCGCCGAGATCCACGGTGGTTGCGCCGTAGCTCGAGAACGAGGAGAGCGCGCCGGTGCTGGTGATCGAAGCGACCGCCACCACTGCTTCCCAGCCGGCGCCGGCAACGGTGCTGTAGTTGGATGGATAACTGGCAGACACATCGTTGTTGCTGCTGCTGTTACCGGCAGCGGCCACAAACAGATTGCCCCGCTTGGCGCCGCGCACGATGGCATCGAGCAGGCTCTGGGTAAAACCTCCCCCACCCCAGGAGTTGTTGGTTCCCACAAAGTCTGCCGAGAGATTAAGACTGGCGGCAGTAGACGTAGCAGCCGCGTAGTAATCAATGGCCTTGATGGCCGCCGACAGGCTGCCGGAGCCATTGGCACCGAGAAACTTGAGCCCTGTGAGCTGGGCCTTCCAGTTCACCCCGGCAACGCCTGCACCATTGCCCCCCAGCCCGGCGATCGTGCCCGAGACATGGGTGCCATGGCCGTTGTCGTCATAGGGATCATTGTCGTTATTGACAAAGTCCCAACCGATCAGATCATCAACATACCCGTTGCCATCGTCGTCCTTGCCATTCTCCCAGCGCGCATCTCGCAGAAGATCGCCGGCATCGATGCGACCGTTTCCATTGAGATCACTCACATAGGCACTGTTGGCAGTTACATTGAGATCCCGAAACGTGATCAGCCCATCACTGTCGGCATCGGCAAGCCCGGAATAGAAACTCAGCTGGTTGATTTCCGCCTGATTTAACCAGACATTGAGATAAAGATCGGCATGGGTGTAGTCAATGCCGGTATCTATCACCCCCACCACCGTGGTGGTGCTGCCCACAAAACCCGCGGCCCAGGCCTCACCCGCCTGGCTGCCATTGGCATTGGCCGGGGTCGTGCCATCCCCGTACATGCCCCACAGACTGCCGTTGGTGTAAGAGGTGTCGTTGCTGGTGGCCTGCACGCCCAGCAGGTGATTGGCCTCGGCCACCACCACCCCCGGCCGGTTGGCGTAGACCCGGATGCCCTGCTCCAGGCCCATGCCCGGCGGCAACTCCAGCACTTCCAGCACGCCCTGGCCAAACTGCCGCATCGCTGCGGTGTGGATGGTCTCCACCCGAGTTCCCCCCAGGCGGGCGAGCGCGGCTTCCCGCTGCTGCGGAGTGGCGAGCGGATCCCATTGCACCAGCAGCTGGGTGGGGGCCGGAACCCGGGCTGGCGCAGGCAACGGCTGTCCAACCGGTGCCCCCAGACTCATCAACCCGCTGCCGGCGCCAGGGCCGCCCGGCAACCGGGACACCAGGGCAGTCGTGGGCAGGGCAGGTGCCGCCGACCACGACCGATCGCGTGCAGAGGCAACGGAAGCCAGCGCCTCGAGGGGAGCATCTCGGGAGCTCCGCGCCATTCCTCCCCTGGCCTCCCACCAGCTGAACTCCCGACGGGAGGGGAGGTCTGGAGCAAACCAGCCGGCCTGCTTCCCCGACCAACTCAACATGCTGAACAAAACCATACGCATCACCCAACGGCGCCTGCTCCAAGTTTAGGAAGCCGCCCCGGAATCCACTGCGCCGGACATGTTCCAATCCGGTTCAGACAAATTGGGTCCAGGTCTGGTTGGGGTCTGCCACCAGGACGGGGGTGCTGCTGAGGTTGGCAAAGTTGTTGCCCTCCAGGCGGGCCACCAGCTCATCCCCCACGCCGAAACCCGCCAGGCTGTCGGCCAGATAGATCTCCCGCATGGGGCCACTGGAGCCGGTCAGGTCACGAGACCAGTACTGGCTGCCCCTGCGGAGCTGGAGTTTGTCGCCCTCGGCCATGTTGAAGTCCTTGATCAGGGCGTAGTCGGTGGCCCCTGCGCTCTTGCTGTTGCCATCGGTATAGAAGGTGCCGCGGGCGTCGGCCAGCAGGAAGATATCGGCGCCCAGGCCACCGGTGATCGTGTCGATCTGGGATCTGCCCATGGAGCTCGCCCTGGTGCCGCTGGCGAGAACGCCGGCCAGGCGGTCGTTACCGCCGCCACCGGTGATCACATCGCTGCCGGTGGTGCCCCAGAGGGTGAGGGGCAGGTCGGGCTTGGAGGTGTCATTCACCACCACGCTGGCCGCCGGGGCGAGGGCCGTGACGCCGGCCGCGTCGTAGACGGTGAAGTACAGGGTCTCGGCACCCTCACTGAGCTGGTCGGCCAGCAGGCCGAGGCTCGCGGCGGCGGTGCCATCGGCGGCCACCGTGAAGCTGCCGGAGGTCTTGGCATCCACCAGATCAGCCGCGCTCACACCACTCACCTTCCAGGTCAGCACGGTGCCCGCCTCCACGCCGGTGGTGGCGGTGGTGAAGCTGACGGTGCCGCCCTCATTCACGCTGGTGGCGGAAGCCTTGAGCGCATAGGTGGGGGGCTGCGGCCCCAACGGACCGGTGACGGTGTAGCCGAGATTGAGCTGGTAGTGCCCAAGGCTGGCCCAGACGCTCTCGCCATCGGGGCTGCTGGCATTGGCCTGCACCGCCAGGAAGTAGTTGCCGCTGCCCAACCCGGAGACGGCGAAGTTAGTCACATCCACCTGGGCATTGGCCGACCAGTCGGCCACCAGGGAGCCATCGGCGCTGTAGAGCAAGGCATCAGCGCGGAGGTTGCCCCAGCCGGTGGGCAGATAGTCGAACGCCTTGGCGCCATTGAGGCTGTAGACAAGACCATTGGCCACGTTGATGCTGAGATCACCGACTGCGGGCAGGTAGAAGCTGTAGATATCGCGATCGGGAAGATAAGCCCCGGTGCCGGAGAGACCGGTGCTCGACTTGAGGTCGATCGACCCCACCCCGGAAGCCCAGTCGTAGATGCCATCGCTGTTGCGATCGAGGCTGAAGGAGAGATTCAGGGCCGAAGCGAAGGTGTCACCCTCAGTATCGATGTAGTAGCTGACGCCCTCGGCGGCGATACGGGAGAAATCGTTTTCCGTGTTGTTGGCATCAGCATATTCACCGCGACTGAACTGGGTGAGATTCTTATAATATCCAACACCCATGATTGGCGCCCAGCCCGGACTATTGCCAAAGCCGGTGTAGTAACCAGCGGTGGAGGTGCCATCGTGATTGAGATTGAGGTTATGGCCGATCTCATGACTGGCCGCCTCTGCAATGTTTTTGGCCGAATTGCCCAGTTTATTCGGAAATACCAGAGCCGGCTTGTAGGTGTTGCCGACGTAATCGAACACGCCCACATAGGCCACGCCACCAGCACCGCTGTAGCCGGTCTGATCGGCAATGTTGGAAAACAGACAAACCGTGCCGTACTGGAGATCGCTGGAACTGCTGCGTGTGATCTTGTCGGCCGCGGGAGCCCGCAGGGTCACGTTCACGTCGAAGGGCGCGTAATCGGCCGCCACCCGGAAGAAGATGTCCTGGATGGCGGTGAGCTCCGCCGTGGAGAAGTTGGTGCTGGTGTCGGCATCCAGGGTGAAGGCCGGAGCAAAGCCGTTGGGGAGGTTGCTGCTGTTCCAGGCCGTGCCCGTCAGCGAGGCGCCATCGAAGTCGAGAAAGATGGTCTTGGAGGAATTGGGGTTCGACTCCAGCAGGAATGTCTGCGACAGGGGCACCGCCGGCCGGCTCCCCACCGAGCCGCTGTCAGGCAGCACCCCATTGGCGAGCGTGCCGGCCTCCGGCGTGGGGCGCACGATGCCCCGGCCGGGGTCGGTGCGTACCGCCGAACCGGTGCGCGGCTGCAGCACCACATCCTCAAAGTGGAACGCATCGGGGCCGTGGGCATGGCCATCGGCCTCCAGCGCTGCGGCCGGGGCCCCGATGCCGTGCTCCTGCTCCTGCTCGTGGTCCAGAGCGTGATCGTGGGCCGCGCCGGTGTCGTCCATGGCCGATGGCGCCGCCCAGCGCCGCCGGCCCTCGAGCTTCAGCGCAAACACCAGGCCATCCCGGAACGACCCGCCCTGAAACCCGGCGCCGAGTTCCGGATCACGGGATCCCCCGGCAGGCCTGGCGGCAGAGCGGAAGAATGACCAGGAGGACAGGGAGGGCATGGTTCTGGTGCCGATGCCCATGGTTCTATGCGGTTTCGATGTCACACAGGCCCCTGAATCGGTGGGAGTTGGCTGAGGGTTTCCTGAGAGCCGGGCCCGTCCCCCTCTACGGTCGGCCCCATGGAACGGGCGCAGATCGGTGGCGGCTTCGGCCAGGGCGAGGGTGAGCTACTGACGCTCACTTACCCCAGGCCCCTGCCGATGCGGCTCGACCGCTGGCTGGTGGCCCAGCGGCCGGAGCAGAGCCGCTCCCGCATCCAGAAGTTCATCGACGCCGGCTATGTGCGGGTGAACGGGGTCACCGGCCGGGCCAAGACCCCCCTGCGCCAGGGCGACACGGTGGAGCTGTGGATGCCGCCGCCGGAGCCGCTCGACTACCTCAGGCCGGAGGCCATCCCCCTGGATGTGCTGTTCGAAGACGAGCACCTGATCGTGCTCAACAAGCCGGCGGGCCTCACCGTGCACCCGGCGCCGGGCAACAAGGACGGCACCCTGGTGAACGGCCTGCTGCACCACTGTCCGGATCTGCCCGGCATCGGCGGTGAGCTGCGGCCGGGGATCGTGCACCGGCTCGACAAGGACACCACCGGCTGCATCGTGGTGGCCAAGAGCCAGGAGGCCCTGGTGAAGCTGCAGGTGCAGATCCAGAAGCGGATCGCCAGCCGCGAATACCTGGCGGTGGTGCACGGCCAGCCGGCCGCCGATGCGGGCACGATCGTGGGCGCCATCGGTCGCCACCCCTCCGACCGCAAGAAGTATGCGGTGGTGAGCGACGGCAGCGGTCGCCATGCCTGCACCCACTGGCGCGTCGTGGAGCGCCTCGGCGACCACGCCCTGCTGCGCTTCAAGCTCGACACCGGCCGCACCCACCAGATCCGGGTGCACTGCGCCCACATGAACCACCCGATCGTGGGCGACCCCACCTACTCCCGGGCGCGCCGCCTGCCGGTGGAGCTGCCGGGCCAGGCCCTGCATGCCGTGCAGCTGGGCCTCAACCACCCGGTCTCCGGGGAGCGCCTGGTGTGCGAGGCGCCGCTGCCGGCGCCCTTCGAGAAACTGCTGGCGGTGCTGCGCCGCCGCACCCAGACTGGTGCCGCCACCCCATCCCTTGCCCTCACGATGGCGGAGCAGAACCTGCAGGCCTTCATCGCCGCGGTGCAGCAGGACCCAGCCCTGCAACAGCAGCTCTCGAGCACCGCAGCCGCCGACGCCGACGAGGTGGCGGCCATCGCCCGCACCCACGGCTACGACGTGCACCCCAACGACCTGGTCGGCTATGCCGACGGGGCCCTGGTGGATTACGAAGACGAGGACTACTTCATGAAGCCCCGCTGGTGGGGCCTGGCGGCCTGAGCGCTCCGCTCAGGCCACACGCTCAGGCCACAGCCGGCAGCCGCGGGCACGCCGCCACCAACTGGCGCGTGATCGCCGCCTGGGGATCGGCCAGCAACCGGTCGCCCGGGCCCTGCTCCACGATGCGGCCGCCGTCGAGCACGATCACCCGGTGGCAGAAGCCGCTGGCCACCGAGAGGTCGTGGGTCACAAACAGCATCCCCAGACCCAGCCGCACCTGCAGATCCCGCAGCAGCGCCAGCACCTCGGCCTGCACTTCGGCATCGAGCATGCTCACGCTCTCATCGCAGAGCAGCACCTTCGGCTCGAGGATCAGGGCTCGGGCGATGGCCACCCGCTGCTGCTGGCCGCCCGAGAGCTGGCGCGGCAGCCGCTGCTCGAAGGCCTCCGGTGGCTCCAGCCCCACCGCCGCCAGCAGCTCCCGGGCCCGGGCACGCGCCTGGGGCCGGGTGGCCAGGCCGTGGATCAGCAACGGATCGGCGATCGCTTCGCCCACCCGCATCTGGGGGTTGAGGCAGGCGAGCGGATCCTGAAACACCATCTGGATCGCCCGGCGGGCGCGGCGCAGGGAGCGGCCGCCCAGCTGCTGCAGGTCAACCCCCTCCAGCCGCACGGCGCCACCGCGCACGGGCGCCAGCCCCATCAGGGCACGGCAGAGGGTGCTCTTGCCGCAGCCCGAGGCCCCCACCAGGCCGATGGTTTCGCCGCGGTGCAGCTCCAGGCTCACCCCATCCACCGCCTTCAGCCAGCGGGGCCGCCAGGGCGGCGCCGGCAGGGGGTGCCAGCAGCGCAGCGCCTCGATCGCCAGCAGCAGCGGCGCGGCGGCCGGAGCCTGGCTGGCGCGGCCCTCCCGTTCGCGCGCCCGGGCCACCAGCCGTTGGGCGATCGGCGAGGCGGGGGCGGTGAGCAGCTGGTGGCTGGGGGCCTCCTCCACCAGCCGGCCCTGATCAAGCACGGCGATGCGGTCGCACCAGCGGCCGGCCAGGGCCAGATCGTGGCTGATCAGCAGCAGGGCGCTGCCGGCCTGGCGACAGAGGTCGGTGAGCTCGGCCATCACCTGGCCCGCCACCGCCACATCGAGGCTGGTGGTGGGCTCATCGGCGATCACCAGGGGCGGCTGCAGGGCCATCGCCAGGGCGATCGCCAGCCGCTGGCGCATGCCACCGCTGAACTCATGGGGATAGCTGGCGTAGCGGCCCGGGCTGATGCCGACGCGCTCCAGCAGCTGCTCGGCCCGCTGGCGCAGCGCCGGGCGACGCCAGGCCGGCCGGTGGGCCCGCAGGGTGTCGGCCAGGTGCTCGCCGATCGTGAGCAGGGGGTTGAGCCGGGTCATCGGGTCCTGGAACACCAGCCCCGCGGCCTCACCGCGCAGCCGCCGCAGGGCCTGGCGGCCCAGGCCCCGGGGATCGACGCCGGTGAGCTCCAGGCCCCCCTCGCAGAGGCTGCCGGCGGGCAGCAGCTGCAGCACGGCGCGGGCCACGGTGCTCTTGCCGCAGCCGGAGGGGCCCACCAGGGCCAGGCTCTGGCCGGGCTGCAGGCTGAGGTTGAGGCCCTGCAGGGTGGGTGCGGCGGCGTCGGGATAGCGCACTAGCAGCTCCCGCAGAGCCAGCACGGGGGTGTTCATGCCGCCCAGGCGACGCGGTTCGGGCCCAGCTTGGAGCCAGCCAGGCCGGCCTGCACGCCGGCTGCGGCAACCGCAGGCAGTGGATGCATACGATGAGGGAACTCCGCAGGGATGCATGCTCCGCGCGGTTGCCGATCCCGAGCCCACCCCAGCGGCTGCCACCGAGGCCACAGCTGGCGGCAGCTCGGCAGCCGCAGCGGATGCGGCCCTGGGGCGTGCCTGCCTGGCGCGGCGACCCATCCATGGCCCGGGCGACTACGGCATCCCCCTGCC
>JBEDAU010000207.1:0-3452 GCA_041177605.1 Cyanobacteriota bacterium
GCGCAGGGGGTGTTGACGGGGCCGCTTCGGCGGCGGCGGGGCCGGAGCGGCCCAGCAGGTCGGCCAGGCCGGCGATCCGGGTCGTCACCGGTTCCGGACCCAGGGCCCACAGACTCTCGAAATAAAAGAAGCCGACCCCCAGCCCGGCGGCCCGGTTGGCCAGCACCTTGCCGCGGATCAGCTCCAGGCTGGTGGGCCGGTTGCGCTGGCCACTCATCACGGCGATGGCGGTGGGGATGCGGCTGCGGGCCCGCTGCACCTCGGGCCGGCTGAGGTGGGGCAGGTAGCTCTCCAGATCGGCGCGGTAGATCTGCACCAGCAGCTCATCGGCCACCCCCTTCTCCACCCAGGCACGCCAGTCCTGCAGTTGGAGCTTGTAGGCGAAGTCGTAGTAATTGGGGGAGATCGACACGATGGCGCCGGGCCGCGCCGCCCGCACCGCCTTGGCCAGCCGCTCCATGAAGGCGGTGATCCGGTCGGCCCGCCACTTCACCCAGGCGGGATCCTCGGGGTTGGCGGGTGGGTTGCGGCCGGTTTCCTTGCGGTAGAGCGCTGTGGTGAACGGGTCATAGCCGAACTCCCGCGGCAGGCTCATGTGGTCGTCGAACTGAATCCCGTCGGCTCCGTACTGGCTCACCACCTCCAGCACCAGATCGCTGATCAGCTGCTGCACCTCGGGGCGGAACGGGTTGAGCCACACCACCTCGCCGGCGGCACTGATCGAGGTGAGGCCCCCGTCGCGCCTCTGGGTCAGCCAGGCCCGATGCCGCCGGGCCAGCTCCGAATCGGGCGGGGCCATGAAGCCGAATTCAAACCAGGGGATCACCGCCACGCCGCGGCTGCGGCCGGCGCCGATCAGTTCGCTGAGGATGTCCTGGCCCTGCAGGCCGAGGAAGGTGAAGTCCTGAAGCTGGCGCTGCTGGCTCACCTGGCTCGGGTAGTAGGCGAGCCCGCCGTTCCACACCACCGCGTAGATCCGGTTGAAGCCCAGATTGGCCAACTGGTTGACAGCGGCCTGCATACGCACGCGATCCCGCAGCACGGGCATGTCGTTGGCGGTGAACCACACGCCCCGCAGCTCCTGCTGCTGGGGCTGGGCCGCGGCTGGCCGGGGCAGCTGCAGCGTGCCGGCTGTCAGCAGAGCGACCAACCCGCTGTGGAGGGCCAGGGCGAGCAGCCTGATCCCGCGGGGTTTGTGGCTGCCTTGCATCCGGCCAGGTTAGGGGGCTGGTCCCGCCCCCATTGCCCCCATCCGGGGGGATCGGCGCCGCAGCCCCAGCCGGGACAATGGCCCCAGCCTTCGGATCGGCCATGGCCCTCGATCAGCTGCGAGCCTTCCTGCTGCGGGTTCAGGAGGATCCGACCCTGCGCCAGGCGGTGCAGGGAGCCGCCACCGCCGACGACGTGGCCCAGCTGGCAGCCGGGCTGGGCTTTGAGTTCTCGGGGGATGAGCTGCTGCGGCTGTCAGGCCAGAAGGTGGGGCGGGTCACCGTCACCAAGCAGGACATTCCCGGCGAATACAACTGAACCTGCGGCTCCGGCTCAGTCGTCGTACACGAGGCACTGTTGGTTGGAGGGGTTGAGGTCGCAGAACACCTCCAGGGGCGAAGGGGCGTCCGTGGCCTCGGGGTGGCGCTTCTGAAACTCCTCCAGATCGGCGATCTGCTGATTGAGTTTGCGGGCCACGGCCCCATCCCCCTGGGCTTCGGCGGCGGCGAGGGCGTTGCGGTAGGTCTCGAGCTGGGCGGCGATCGTGGCCATGGGTGTGGGTAAGCCCGGATAAACCCCGCCAGTTTCCGCCAGGCCGGTGGCTTGGGCGTACCCCCAAAAGGGCACATTTGCCATTGGCCCCACCCCCATCGGCAGCGCCCACCAGTCGCAGTCGACAATGCCAGCAGAGCGCGGCCGGCACGGCCCTCGCCCCCCCCTTGACGCCCGATGGCCCGTCCCTGTCCCCGCTGCCAGAGCCGCTCGGTGCGCCATGACCGCAGCCTGGCGGGGCGTGCCGTATGCGGCCACTGCGGCCTGCCGGTGGGCACGCCCTGGCCCTCGGGTGCGCCCCGCGCGCGCGCGCCCAGGCGATCGAGCCGCCTGGCCTGGTTGCTGCCGCTTGTGCTCGCCGCAGGAGGGGTGCTGCTGGTGGCCCAACCGGCCTGGATGCCTGGCTGGTGGCCGGCTCCCGGCGACACTGGGGCTCCGGGCTGGCTGGAGCGCAGGCGCTGAACGATGGAGACCCCACCCCCTGACTGGCTCCCCGAGGTGGCTCGGCTCACCTATCCCGGCTGGGTCCAGCGCAAGGCGGTGACCCTGTGCAAGCGTGACCAGAAGCGCGGTGGCAGTGGCAACGTGCAGCACTACCGGCTGGCCATCCACCGGGCGGTGGTGGCCTCCGGCGGCCTGGACCACTGGACCGGTGAACCCCTCGACTGGCACCTGATCGGCACCTACGACGCGAGTGAGGCGGCTGCCGGCAACGGCGAGCACAAGAAGCAGTTCGCCCTGCTCCCCACCCTTGATCATCGTCATGCCAATCCTGAGCCGGATTTTGTGATCTGTGCCTGGCGCACCAAAGATGCCAAGCACGACATGAGCCCGGAGGAGCTGCTGCACTTCTGCAGAGCTGTGCTCGAGCGCAGCCCCGATTGGTGAGCGTTGCTCAAGGGGTGCCCGGCTGCTCCGCGCTGGGGTGGTGGTGGGCCAGACGCCGGGACACTCGCACGTACATGACAAGGCCGGTTGCCGCCAGGATCAGGGTCGAAAGCCCCACCAGCAATGGGTAAACAGGCTTGAGATTGATGATATAGAAGTTGCCCGAGTGAATCCTGATGATCCATCGGATGCTGTCCTTGTCTACGCCGGCTGAGCGCAGCATCGGATGCAGCGCACCCGTGAATGCCGTCAGCATGATGGGAGCCACCAGGATGGGGGTGATGGTGCGGTGAAGTCTGCGGGCGTAGCGTTGCAGTGAGAGTGAAATCATTGCGCTGAGGCCGATTTCGCCACGGTATCGCCGCAGTGATCTGCGGGTTTTAGCGGTCATAGTTCGTCATTGACTGAACCTATGTGTGGCCTTGATTGGTTTTCTGGAGGGCGCTTTCGGCAGCCGAGTGAAAACCGCAACAGTGAAAGCCGCAATAGTCAAAACAGCAACGTTGCAACGGCCCCTGGATCCGGTTCCTGGCCGCGCCTGCAACAGGCGCCACTGCCACGGCGAGCGTCCAGGCTGCGACTGGCCTTGATGTCGACCTGGGACAGATTCAAAAAAAAGACGGCCTTGAGACCGACTTTTCATTCGAATAAACAATGGAGCCAAGCGGACTCGAACCGCTGACCCCCTGCATGCCATGCAGGTGCTCTACCAGCTGAGCTATGGCCCCGTTGCTGCCTGGCGGAATTGGTCGCTGGTCGACCGTCCTGGCCCGTGGGCCTTGCCTGGCGTGGACTCAGCTTAC